>JBLMYH010000052.1:0-14110 GCA_050258175.1 Hyphomicrobiaceae bacterium | reverse complement strand
GTGCACGAACTGATCCAGCGCCCGGAAGTGGTCGAACTGCTGGAGCAGACCGTGTTCGGGCGGCAGGACCTCAACATCGCAGAGATCACGATCCCGCATTATTCCTGGCTGCACGGCGTGCGTCTTTCCGGCCTGCGCAAGGTCATGAAGCAGAACGTCCTGCTGCTCGGCGTGGTGGATCTGGAGCGCGGCAAGGAGCTCATCTTCAGTACCCGCGGCATCGACCACAAGCTCGACTACGACGACGTGCTGGTGGTGATCGGCGCCCGCAGCGAGATCGACGGCTTTCGCACGCTGATCGACCGGACGGAGCCACCCGCGGGCGCGTAGCGCAACGTTTCTCAAGTCAGGGGATTGGTGCGGCGCGATAGCCTGAATTCGGCCAGAAGCGGCCACAGACCTGCATGACCAACGTTCCGCCGATGGGCCGGATGTGCCGACGCGCTGGATTCAGAGCGCCGCGCCCAGGTTCCAGTCCAGGATCCGCCAGCACCGTTCGTTGCTGCCTTCGACGGCGATCTGGTATCCCAGACGCTGGATGGCGCCGGGGCGGGTGAGGAAGGTTTCTTCGCGGAACGGCAGGGTGGAGTGTTCGATGCGCCAGGGATTCGGACCCTTGCGGTAGCCGAAGCTGATTTCGACATCCAGCCAGTCGAGCATTTGTGCGCGAGTCGGCTGCGTTCGCGCGATGAGGCGCGTCAGGTCGGTGGCCCTGGGCAGCGCATGGGTCCGCCCCCTCACATACATGAAGCAGTCGCCGGCGACGAGCAGCCAGGTGGGGCGGGCCGGCTGTTCGCCGGCCTCCACCACGAGTTCGAGCGCGGCGGTGCCGCCGCGGCTGGGCCGCAGGCGTTGCCAGACCTCGAGG
The DNA here is from genome assembly GCA_050258175.1 of Hyphomicrobiaceae bacterium. Lineage (GTDB taxonomy): Bacteria > Pseudomonadota > Gammaproteobacteria > Burkholderiales > Thiobacillaceae > Thiobacillus. The sequence continues at coordinate 13,242 of JBLMYH010000052.1, read as the reverse complement.
TAGTCGGCTTCGACGCCGGTTTCGGTCAGACGCTCGCCGGCGAAGGCCATGCGGCCGATGTCGCGGCTGCCGCCGGCGGGCTGAAAGTCCATCTGCCGATGCCAGGTGCAGATGTCGCCGTCGACCTGGGTGACGCCGCAGAATCCCTGCTGGCGGGCCAGCCAGGCCAGTTGGGCGTCGTCGCATTCGGTCAGGCGGCGGACGCCGCAGAAATCCGGTCGCCCGGCGGGGATGCGCAAGTCGGCGTGCCAGCGCGGCGTCTGCAGCCAGAAGACATGGCTGCGTGCGTCGCGCAGTTCGGCCGTTTCCAGCAGGCTGCGGCGCCACACACCGAGATAGGCGCCAGGCACCGCTGCGGGCGACACGTCCGTATCCGGAGAAGCGGCAAGGGGTGCGAGGTGCTGCCGGGACAGGTCGCGTAAGGCTTCGGCAAGGGTCATTCGGGACGTCCTGGTTGGGTTGCGCCGGCGTTGCGCAGCAGGGCTTCCATGGCGAGCGCGGGCACGGGCCGGCTGAAGTAATAGCCCTGCAGCTCGTCGCAGCCATGTTGGCGCAGGAATTCGAGGTGCGCATGGGTTTCCACGCCTTCGGCGACCACCTTGAGGCCCAGCGCGTGCCCCAGCGTGATGATGGCGCGCACGATGGCGGCGTCGTCGGCGTCGCTGTCGATGTCGCGCACGAAGCTCTTGTCGATCTTCAGGCGGTCGACGGGAAAGCGCTTGAGATAGCTCAGGCTCGAGCAGCCGGTGCCGAAGTCGTCCACCGCGATGTCGACACCGAGCGCTTTCAGCGATTGCATGGCGACGTTGATGCGTTCGGCGTCGTGCATGACGAAGGATTCGGTGAGTTCCAGTTCCAGGCAGGCCGGATCGAGTTCGGCCTGCGTCAGTGCGTCCGCCACCGACTGCACCACCCCGGCATGGCGGAACTGGATCGGCGAGAGATTCACCGATACGCTGATCGGCGGCAGCCCGGCGCGCTGCCAGGCGCTGGCCTGGCGGCAGGCCTCCTGCAGGATCCACTGACCGATCGGAATGATCAGCCCGGTTTCCTCGGCGATCGAGATGAAGCTGTCGGGCGCGATGATGTCTTTGCCCGGGCAATCCCAGCGGATTAGTGCCTCGGCGCCGATGATGCGGCCGCTGGCGACGTCGATGCGCGGCTGGTAGTAGACGCGGAACTCCTCGCGCTCCAGCGCATGGCGCAGGCTGTTCTCGAGTTCGAGGCGCTCGCTGATGGCCTGGTTCAGTTCGGGCGTGTAGAAATGGTAGGTGCTGCGCCCGGAGGCCTTCGCCTGGTACATGGCGGCGTCGGCGCTGCGCAAGAGCGCGTCGGGGTCGTCGCCATCCTGCGGGTAGCAGCTGATGCCGACGCTGCAACTGATGCCGTATTCCTGGCCGTTGTCGACCCACGGCTGCGAGACCACATCGAGCAAGCGGCTGACGACGGCTATGGTGTCGTTGTCGTCGTGCTGTTCGGTGAGCACGATGACGAACTCGTCGCCGCCCTGGCGCCCAACGCTGTCGTGGCCGCGGATGCAGGCCATGAGGCGGTCGGCGACTTCCAGCAGCAGGCGGTCGCCGACATGGTGGCCGAGGCTGTCGTTGATCAGCTTGAAGTGGTCGAGGTCGACGAACACCACCGCCACCTGATGGCCGTAGCGGCGTGCCTTGACGATGGCCTGCTCGATGCGGTCGCGCAGCAGGGAGCGGTTGGGCAGGCCGGTCAGGCTGTCGTGGCTGGCCTGGTGCTCGAGCACGGCTTCGTGCTGCTTGCGCTCGGTGATGTCGACCACGGTGCCTTCGAAGAACTGCACGCTGCCGTCGGCATTTTTCACGACGCGCGCGTTCTCGGAGATCCAGATGATCTGGCCGTCGTGCCGGTAGACCTGCGATTCGAAATTGCGCACCGCGCCCTGTTCCTGCATCAGCCGCACAAATTCGCCGCGTCGTTCGGGCTGCACATACAGCTGGCGCTGGATGTCGTGCAGATGGGTGATCAGGTCGTCCGGCGAGGCGTGCCCGTAAATTCGGGCCAGGGCCGGATTGGCGTTGAGGTAGCGGCCTTCCGGGCTGGTCTGGAAGATGCCCTCGGTGGCGTTCTCGAAAATGCTGCTATAGCGTCGCACGACTTCGCGCAGCGCCTCGTTGGCGGCCATGCGCTCGGAGATGTCCTGGATGAAGCCTTCGATCCAGGCCAGCTGGCCATGCGCGTCGCGCAGGCCGACGCCGCGCTCCAGCACCCAGCGGGTGTGCGCGTCGGCACGGCAGATGCGGTATTCCACGTCGAAGCTCTCGTTGGCTTCGAGCGCCGCCCGGATTGTCCGGCTGACGCGATCGCGATCCTCGGGCACGGTGATCTGGTCGTAGGATACGCGGTTGTTGAACACCAGCTCGTCGGTGCGGTAGCCAGTGAGCTTGTGACAGCCTTCGCTGACGTATTCCATGGTCCAGATCGCATCGATGCGGCAGCGATAGATCATGCCCACCAGATTGTCGGTGATGGTGGTGAGCAGGCGCGGGACGTCGAGCGGCGCGGCCGTGTCCGCCGCAGCCGGTTCGGCGGGCCGGCGGTCGGCGCAGCTAGTCATGGAATTGCAGCAGGCGCAGCGGCGTGCGCCAGAAGGCGCGTTCGTGGTTGGACTTCATTCGACGCGTTCCCGTTAGAGGTTTTCCGCAAGGTCGGCCGCGTCGCCACACAGGACGGGCGGCGGCTCTTCGGGCGGTCGACCAACAGCGACATGTGGCCGGCCATTCAGATGCATGGTGTACTCCGTGCAAAGGTCAAGTTTTCCGGGTTATGGCTCCAGAGAGCGCGATAAACGCGCTTTCCCGGGCTCTTGTCCCGCCGTGGAGCCACGCCCGACGGCGGGACGACGGCTTTCGGGCCCGCACCCCTGCGGGAGCGGAACCCCGGACCGCCTTCGCGGCAAGTCCGATAACGTCGTGCCGTTCTCCCGTTGCACTCCTAAAAAGCAACAGCCGTGCCATGCCGTAGTAAACAGGAGAGGGGGCCGCCAGTGGCCGGAACTGCGGGGAGCAGGAGGGGGCGGCCGGCTGCATGACGCATGGCAGCCGCCTGCCCGTGGGCGGAATTGGTGCATTCCTGATTGCACCATGCGGCAAAAAGGGGCGTCGGGTCTCCAAGTAATTTCCGTCCGACCTGCCCCGGAAAACCGCCAATGGAGGCTATATAAAGATGACGGGTGGCATGGACTGTCCCGTTGCGGCACGGCGGGATTAGGGGCGCGGGCCGGTTCCTGGTGCGCGGACGCTTTTTTATTGGTTGGGATTTCGGTAGGCTTCGCGCTGACTCCAAGAAAACCGCCCCCATGCATTTCACCCCCGATTCCTTCCGCGCCTGGCCGACCAAGCGCATCACTCTGCTCGGCATGTCCGGGGTCGGCAAGACGCACCTCTCGACCATGCTGCGCGGCCACGACTGGTTCCATTTCTCCGGTGACTACCGCATCGGAACGCGCTACCTCGACGAGCCGATTTTGGATCTCATCAAGCAGCAGGCGATGAGCGTGCCGTTCCTGCGCGAACTGCTGCGCAACGACTGGATCGACATCAAGAACAACATCAAGATTCACGACCTCGGGCCGGTGCTGACCTTCGTCGGCAAGCTCGGTGGGCCGCAGTGGGGCGGGCTTTCGCTCGACGAGTTCTCGCGCCGCCAGGCCGCCTATCGCGATGCCGAGATCGCTGCCATGCGCGATGTCCCGGCATTCATCCGCAAGGGCCAGGAAATCTATGGCTATCCCCACTTCGTCAACGATGTCGGCGGCAGCCTGTGCGAGCTGGACGAGCCCGGCGTCGTCGAACTGCTGGCCGAGCACACGCTGATCCTGTACATCCAGACCACCACGCGCAAGGAAGAAGACACGCTAATCCGCCGCGCGCAGTCCGACCCCAAGCCGCTGTATTTCCGCCCGGCCTTTCTCGCCGAGCACCTGCCGGTCTACCTCAGGGAAAAAAGCATCGAGTACGTGGCGCAGGTCGAGCCGAACGACTTCGCGCGCTGGGTGTTCCCGCGCCTGTTCCATTCGCGCATCCCGCGTTACGAGGCGATCGCCAAGCCGCACGGTTATACCGTGACCTCGCAGGAAGTCGCCCAGGTGCGCGACGAGCGCGATTTTCTCGCGTTGCTGGAAACGGCGATCGCGCGCAAGGAAAGCTGAGATGCCTCTCGTCGCGCACAACGCCCTGCCCACCTTCGAACGCTTGCGCCGCGACGGCATGACGGTGCTGTCGACCGAGCGCGCGGCCAACCAGGAAATCCGCGAGCTGCATGTCGGCCTCTTGAACATGATGCCGGATGCGGCGCTGGAAGCGACCGAGCGTCAGTTCTACCGGCTGGTCGGCGAATCCAACCCGATCGCGCAGTTCTACATGCATCCCTTCACGCTGCCGACGCTGCCGCGCGGCGAGGCGGCGCAGGCGCACATCGCGCAGTATTACGAGAGCTTCGACGCCATTCGCGCGGCCGGACTCGACGCGCTCATCATCACCGGCGCCAACGTCAGCCATCCCAACCTCGCCGACGAACCGTTCTGGCAACCGCTGATCGAGGTGATCGACTGGGCCTGGGACAACGTCACCTCGACACTGTGTTCGTGCCTGGCCACGCACGCGGTGATGCAGTTCCGCCATGGCCAGACACGCATCAAACAGCCGCAGAAGATCTGGGGCGTATTCGAGCACCGCGTCACCGACGGCCGCCATCCGCTGGTGGCCGACGTCAATACCCGCTTCGATGTGCCGCATTCGCGCTGGAACGACGTCTCGCGCGCCCAGTTCGAGGCGGCCGGGGTCAAGGTGCTGGTCGAGAGCGCGGAGGCCGGCGTGCATCTCGCGGTGAGCGGAGACGGCCTGCGCACCGTGTTCTTCCAGGGGCATCCCGAGTACGACACGGTCTCCTTGCTGAAAGAGTACAAGCGCGACGTGCTGCTCGCCGCGGCCGGAAAACTGCCCGTATTTCCGCCTTTCCCGGTGCGCTACTTCAACCGCCAGGCGCAGGCGCTGCTGGCCGAGTTCGGCAGCCGCATGCTGGCGGGCGAGACGCTGGCCTTTCCCGAGGGGCAGGTGCTGCCGCTGCTCGACAATACCTGGCACGATACCGCCGAAGCGGTGCTGGGCAACTGGATCGGTTGCGTCTATCAGGTCACCCACCGCGAACGCGGCCTGCCCTTCATGCCGGGCATCGACCCCGGCAACCCGCTCAATCTCGCATGACCTCGGCGAGCGCGCACTTCGATGCAACCGAGGGCGCACTGATCGCCAGCGGAGACTGGCACGCCGAAGCGGCCACCGCCGTGCCGAACCTCGCTGGCAAGCGGGTACGCATCCTCGACGGCGCCGGCGTCACCCAGCTTGATACCAACGGCGCGTGGCTGCTGCTTACCGCGGCGCGCCCGCAGATCAGCGATCCGATGCCGGAACTGCGCGCCTTCCAGCCGCAGCACCTGGCGATGCTGCAACTGGTGGCCGGTCATTGCGCAACCACGGCGGTGCAGCCCGCGCCGCGCCGCGAGGGCGTGCTCGAACTTACCGGGCGCGGCGCCGTTGCCATGGCGGGTCACTTCGTCGGTCTGTTCGATTTTGTTGGTCGCCTGACGCTCGAACTGGCGCGTCTGGCTGGCAGCCCGGGACGCTGGCGCTGGCGCGAATTCTGGGCCCAGGTACGCGACGTCTTCGTCGGCGCGATTCCCATCGTGGTCGGCATGCTGTTTCTGCTCGGCGTGGTGTTTGCCTACCTGCTGGGAGATCAGGCACAGCAATACGGCGCCAACATCTTCGTCGTCGACGGCCTGTTGCTGGCGATCCTGCGCGAGATTTCGCCGGTCATCGTTGCCGTTCTCGTCGCCGGACGCACCGGTGCGGCGATCACCGCGCAGATCGGCACCATGAAGGTCACCGAGGAGATCGACGCCATCACCACGCTCGGACTGTCACCGCTGGGGGTTCTGGTGATCCCGCGCATGCTGGCGCTGCTGCTCGCCATGCCGCTGTTGGTCTTCATCGGCGACATCGCCGGGATCGCCGGCGGCATGCTCGTGGCGCAGCAGCAACTGGATATTTCCTATTCCATGTTCCTCGACCGCATGGCCGACGTACTGCTGCTGAAGACGCTGCTGGTCGGGCTTGGCAAGGCGCCGATATTCGCCCTCTCGATCGGCCTGATTGCCTGCCGCATGGGGCTGTCGGTCACCCGCGACGCGCGCAGCGTCGGCGCCAACACGACGTCCACCGTGGTACAGAGCCTGGTCGCCATCATCATTCTCAACGCCATCTTTGCCGTGACCTTCGTCAGGCTGGGTATCTGATGACCGATTCCGTGATCGACGTCCGCGACGTATCCACGACCCTCGGCGGGCACAGCATTCATCGCGGGCTGAGCCTCAGCGTGGCGCGGGGCGAAGTTGTCGCGCTGATCGGCGGCAGTGGCACCGGAAAGTCGGTTCTGCTGCGCGAAATCATCGGCTTGCTGCGGCCGCAGGCAGGCCGTATCGAATTGTTCGGACAGTCGGTGCTCGATAGCACGGCCGAACAGATGAACGCGTTGCGCCGGCGCTTTGGCGTCCTGTTTCAGGACGGCGCGCTGTTTTCCTCGCTCTCGGTGGAGGACAACGTTGCCACGCCGCTGTTTGAGCACACCGATCTGCCGCGCGCCACCTGCCGCCGGCTGGCCCGGCTGAAGCTCGCATTAGCCGGTCTGCCGCCGGATGCCGCCGGCAAGCGTCCGAGCGAGCTGTCGGGCGGCATGCGCAAGCGGGTGGCGCTGGCGCGCTCGCTCGCCCTCGATCCAGAACTGCTGTTTCTCGACGAGCCGACTTCCGGCCTCGACCCGATTTCGGCGCGCGCCTTCGACAAGCTGATCCAGCTGCTGGCCGACAGCCTCGGGCTGACCGTGTTCCTCGTCACCCACGACTTGGGTACACTGTTTTCGATCATCGACCGCGTCATCGTCCTGGCAGACGGCCAGGTGCTCGCCAGCGGCACGGTGGCCGAGCTGAAACACATCGACGACCCGTGGCTCAACGAATATTTCGCCGCGCGGGCGCCGGAGGGAGAAGTCCAGCATGGAAACTGAAGGTCGCTACACCCTGGTCGGTGCGCTGGTGCTGGGGGTGGTCGCGCTGATGAGCCTGGCCATCATCTGGCTGACGGGCGCCGCCGACACCATCGCCTATCAGACCTACACGATTTATTTCAAGCAGCAGTCGCTCGATGGCCTGGCAGTCGGCAGTCCGGTGAAGATGCGTGGGATCAAGGTGGGGGTGGTCGATAGCTATCGGTTCTCCAGGAAACAGGCCGAGGCGGTCGCGGTGACCGCGCGCATCGACGAGGGGGTGCCGGTTCACACCGGCGCCGCGGCCTACATCAAGCGCAACCTGGTGACCGGCATCGCCGCGGTCGAGATCGCCAATGGCCCGAGCGACAGCCCCCTCCTCAACAATGCACCCGACGGCGAACGCTATCCTGTCATTGCCGAAGGCAGTTCCGACATCGACAAGGTGGCCACCGCGCTCTCGCGCCTGGCGGTGAGCGGGGCGCAGGTGCTGGAAAAAATGAACACGCTGCTGTCGGACCAGAACCAGCGTGCCATCAGCCAGACGCTTGCCAATCTCGACGACCTGTCCGGCCATCTGGCCGCCAACAAGAAGAATCTTGACGCTGCCGTGCAGGGAATCCGCGATGCGTCCGCCGAATTCCGCCTGGCCGGCGCCAGCATCGGCCGGGCGGCCACGCGTGCCGAAGGGACCATCGTCAGTGTGGGGCAGAATGCCGATGCCGCGCTGAAGGAAGCCACGGTCGCGATGGTGAAACTGCAACGCGACGCCGGCGTGATTTCCCAGCAAATCCAGCAACTCCGAGAAACGAGCACGCTGGAAATGACCAGCGTAAGCCGCGATGTGCGGAGCAGTGCCGAGGTGCTCACTACCGCCGGGCAGCGCCTGTCCAATCCGCGCGCCATCCTGTTCGGCCCCGACAAGCAGCAACTCGGCCCCGGAGAGAAACTGCCATGAAGACCGCTCTTTCCCTGATCGCCCTGGTCCTCGCACTAGGCGGCTGCGTCAGCTTGGGCCCGCAGGCCGACACACCGGGCGTTGTGTATTACGTGCTGAACGACACCGGGTGCGCCGCCGGTCCCGTCCCGGCGCGGGCCGACGCGCCGAAGGATGCCGGACAGCCAGGCGCTGACCCGAGTGCGGAACCGTCTGTCCAGCAAGCGGACTGCGGCTTTCTGCGGGCCGAAGCCGGTGAAAGATCCTATGCGCCGACGCTGCTGGTCCCGGATACGACCGCCAGCGGCTTTTACGACACCGACCAGCTGATCTTCAGCCGCAGCGCCGGCACCCGCGGCCAGTACCAGTTCGCCCGCTGGACCGAGCGTCCCGCCAAGCGTTTCGCCGAACTGCTGCGGGCCCGGCTCGACCACCTAGGCAGCTACCGCGTTGCCGCGGCCGGCGGCTACGTGCGCGGCGACCTGCTGCTGGACACCCGGCTGGTCGAGTTTTATCACGATGCCAGCAGCGAGCCGGGGACGGTGCGTTTGAAACTGCGCGCCGAACTGGTCGACCTGAAGCAGCGCACTGTGCTGGGGCGCCACACATTCGAACGGCAGGTGCCGATGGCGACCTACGATGCTGCCGGTGCTGCTCGGGCGTCCAGCCTGGCAGTCAGCCGCGTGCTGGACGACCTGAGCGTCTGGCTCGCTACCTTCAAATAAGCGCCTAGAATTCAGACAGCAGCACCCACAACAAAAGGAGAGAGATCATGAAGCGCCTGCTTGCTACCCTGTTCCTGTGTTCCGTCGCTGTCGTTTCCCACGCCGAGATCATGCAGAAATTCGGCCCGTTTGAAATCCATTACAACGCCTTGACCACCGACGAGCTGCTGCCCGAAGTCGCGCGCGAGTACAAGATCGAACGCAGCAAGACCCGTGGACTGCTGACGATGTCGGTGCTGAAACAGAACAAGGTCGGGGTGCTGACTCCGGTGCCTGCCAAGCTCACCGTCTACTTCACCAACCTCACCCAACAAATGGCCACCGTGCCCATGCGCGAGATCAAGGAAGGTTCCGCGATTTACTATCTCGGCGAATTCCGGGTCGCGCCGCCGGACACCCTCAGGTTCACCGCGACCGTGGAGGTGCCCGGGGAGCTCAAGCAGCAAATGACCTTCGATCAGCAGTTCTTCAAGTAAATCTGCGTGATCTGCGGCTCGGTAGAGTGCAGCGCGGGGTCAGAGCCTGGTGAAGGCGGAAAACGCCAGCCGCAACAGCCCCCATGCCCCGAACCCCGCCACCATCAGCCCGGCCGCACGGCGCACCCACAACTGCTGCATGAACGGCTGGAGCTGCCGGGCGAACAGGCCCATGCCCAACAGGTTGGGCAGCGTTCCGAGGCCGAACGCCAGCATCAGCGCCGCGCCCGAGGTGGCGCTGCCGGCCGCCAGCGCCGATACCAGCACCGAATACACCAGCCCGCACGGCAGCCAGCCCCAGGCCATGCCGGCCACGAACGCCTGCGGCAGCGACTTCACTGGCAGCAGCTTCTGAAACAGCGGCTTCACCCGGCGCCACACGCCACCGCCGGCGCGCTCGAACACCAGCACCCATTGATTGAACCCGGCGAGATAAAGGCCGAGCAGGATCATCACGAGTTGCGCCAGTGCATACAGCAGCGCCTGTGCCGGCATGAATTGCGCCAGCTTGAGCGAGGCGCCAAGCGCGCCGGCCAGCGTCCCGAACAGCACATACGACGACACCCGCCCCAGGTTGTAGACCAGGTGCAGGCGAAACGGCGGCGTGCTGCCGTCGGCGCGGAAGGAAAACGCCGCGACGATGCCGCCGCACATGCCGACGCAGTGCACGCCGCCCAAGAGCCCGGCAAGCAGGGCGGTGAGGAGGGAAAATTCGATCATGGCTGTTTGTGGTTTCTGGAAACCAGCCACACCAGTACCAGCACGGGTACCCCGATCAGCGCCGTGCCGGTGAAGAAAGTCGCCCAGCCGTAGGCATCGACGAACTCGCCGGAAAAGCCGGCGATGAACTTGGGCAGCAGCAGCATAACCGAGGTGAACAGCGCGTACTGCGTGGCCGAATAGGCCTGGTTCACCAGACTCGAGAGATACGCCACGAAGGCGCTTGATGCGATGCCGGCGGAGAGGTTGTCGGCCGACACCGTGAACACCAACGCGCCCATGTCGTGCCCACGCCCGGCCAGCCACACGAACAGCAGGTTGGTCGCCGCCGACAGCAGCGCGCCGAGGAACAGGGTGCGCATCACGCCGAGGCGCATCGTCAGCAGGCCGCCGAGCCCGGCGCCGGCGATAGTCATGATCACGCCGAACACCTTGGACACGGTGGCCACCTCATCCTTGGTGAAGCCCATTTCCTGATAGAAAGGATTGCTCATCACCCCCATCACCACATCGGAGATGCGATACAGCGCGATCAGCGCCAGCATCAGCAGCGCCTGCCATTTGTAGCGCTGGATGAAGTCGATGAAGGGGGAGAGCACGGCATCGTAGAACCACGCTGCCGCGTTCAGCAGCCCGTCCGACAGCCCGAGGCCGGCGAACTTCTCGCGCGCGTGCGCCTCGCGTTCGCTGGTCGCGCGGGCGATTTTCCGTTCCGGTTCGCGGATGATCAGCGTGGTGAAAATGCCGACCATCATCAGCGCCGCCATCACCGTGTACGCCACCTGCCAGGGGTGGAAATCGTAGCCCGCCGGACGCGTGTCGACGCTCGCCGCGATCCACAGCGCGCCCGCGCCCGCGGTGATCATCGCGATGCGATAGCCCGCCTGGTAGGTCGCCGCCATCGCGCCCTGTTTCTCGACCTCGACCGCCTCGATGCGGTAGGCGTCGAGCGCGATGTCCTGCGTCGCCGAGGCGAAGGCGACCGCCAGCGCGAAATACACGGTGTGCGTCAGGTTCAGCAGCGGGTCGGTGTTCGCCATTCCGAACAGCGCACTGGCAATACAGATCTGCGACAGCAGCAGCCATGCCCGTCGGCGGCCCAGCAAGCGGGTCAGAAACGGCAGTGGCAGCCGGTCCACCAGGGGCGACCACAAAAACTTGAAGCCATACGCCAGCCCCACCCAGCTCAGATGTCCGATCGTCGCGCGCGCGACGCCCGCCTCCGACAACCAGAACGACAACGTACCCAGCACCAGCAGCAACGGCAGCCCGGCGGAAAAGCCGAGAAACAGCATGCCAACGACGCGCGGGTGAGTGTAGACCTTGAGGGCGGCAAGCCAGGGGTGATCGGGTAAGGTCATGGAGCGTAATCGTAATCCGCGATCAGCGGCGCGTGGTCGGACAACATGGCGCGCGAGCGCCTTGTTGCGGCGAAGGCGAACAAAAGCGAAGCGAATGTTAAGCCGCGAAGCGGCGGCCGGAGCCAAAAGTCGGGTGCGTCACAGCTCATAGGCGTAATCAATCGTAAGCGGTGCGTGATCCGAGAACCGCTGGTCCTTGTAGACGCTGGCTGACCTTGCCTTGGCGGCGATGCCGGGGGTGGCGACCTGGTAATCAATGCGCCAGCCGACGTTCTTGGCCCAGGCCTGGCCGCGGTTGCTCCACCAGGTGTAGGCCTCGCCGGTGTGATCGGGATAGAGACTGCGGTAGACGTCGACCCAGCCGAGTTCGTCGAACAAGCGCGTCATCCAGGCGCGCTCCTCGGGCAGGAAGCCGGAGTTCTTCTGGTTGGATTTCCAGTTTTTCAGGTCGATTTCCCGGTGGGCGATGTTCCAGTCGCCGCAGATGATGATCTCGCGGCCGCTTTCAATCAGTTTTTCCAGATGCGGGAAGAAGGCGTCCATGAAGCGGAATTTGGCTTGCTGGCGTTCCTCGCTGCTGGAGCCGGAAGGCTGGTAGAGCGAGATGACGGCGAGATGGCCATAGTCGGCTTCAATGTAGCGCCCCTCGGCGTCGAACTCGGGGACGCCGAGGCCTTCGATGATCTGTCGCGGCTGCGTGCGGGTGTAGACGCCGACGCCGCTGTAGCCTTTTTTCTCCGCGTAATGGAAGGCGCCGCTGAGACCATCGCACTGGATGAACTCGGGCCTGAGGTCGGCGGCCTGCGCCTTGAGTTCCTGCACGCAGACGACATCGGCGTTCTGCGTGGGCAGCCAGTCGAAGAAGCCCTTGCTGGCGGCGGAGCGGATGCCGTTGAGGTTGGCCGATATAATTCGCATCAAGATTGATTCAAGAAATTGTGAAAAATGTCCGATTACAAAGCCGAGTTTGTCGAATTCGCCATCGCTTCGAATGTGCTGTGTTTTGGCGAGTTCAAGACCAAGGCGGGGCGCATGAGCCCCTACTTTTTTAATGCGGGGCTGTTCAACGACGGCGACAAGCTCAAAAGGCTGGGCGAATTTTACGCGAAAGCCATTGTCGACTCGGGGATCGCGTTCGACGTGCTGTTCGGGCCGGCCTACAAGGGCATTCCGCTGGCGGCGAGCATCGCGATTGCGCTGGCGGGCATGGGCAGGAACGTGCCGTATGCGTACAACCGCAAGGAAGCCAAGGATCACGGCGAAGGCGGTACGGTGGTCGGCGCGAAGCTTCAGGGCCGCGTGCTGATCGTCGACGACGTGATCTCGGCGGGCACCTCGGTGCGCGAGTCGGTGGAACTGATCCGCCACGCGGGGGCCGAACCGGCCGGCGTGGTGATCGCGCTGGATCGGATGGAACGTGGCACCGGGGAGAAATCCGCGGTACAGGAAGTGCGAGAGCAATTTGACATCCCGGTGGTGGCCGTGGTCACGCTGGACAACCTGGTGGAGTTTTTGGAACGTGATGCAAACCGACAAGCTGAATTGCAGGCCGTGGCAGGCTACCGTTCGACGTACGGCGTTTAGTGCGCTGGCGGCCATCGCGCTGCTGGCCGCAGCCACGGCCGAGGCGGGAATGTATCGCTGGGTGGACGGCAACGGCCGCGTGCATTACAGCGATACCCCGCCCATGACCGTACAGCAAAGCGGCGGCGCCGAGATGAGCAAGCAGGGCAACATCATCAAGCGCACGCAGTCCGAGGCCGAGCGCCGCGCCGAGGCCGAGCGCCAGGCGGAGGAAAAGCGCATCCAGGCCGAACAGCAGAAGCAGGCGCAACTCGATCGCGCGCTGACCCAGACCTATACCACCGAGGCTGAAATCGATCTGGCGCGCGACCGTGCGCTGGAGTACTACAAGCTGATGATTCGCAGCGCCGAAATTCGCGCCAGTG
>JBLMYH010000051.1:0-4826 GCA_050258175.1 Hyphomicrobiaceae bacterium | reverse complement strand
CCGATCAGGGTGGCGGTGCCGCCGATGTTGGAAGCGAAAATCACCGAGAACAGGTAGGGGTACGGGCTGATACGCAGGGCGTCGGTGATCAGCAGGGTCACCGGGGCGATCAGCAGCACGGTAGTGACGTTGTCCAGCAGCGCGGAGAACACGGCGGTCACCAGCGACAGCATCACCAGCAGGCCCCATGGGTCGGCCTTCACCACCTTGGCGGCCTTCACCGCGACGTACTGGAACACGCCGCTTTTTTGGGTGATGGCGACGATCACCATCATGCCGGTGAGCAGGCTGATGGTGTTGAGGTCGATGCCGTGGAAAGCTTCGGCCTGGTTCAGAACGCCGGCAAAGATCATCAACCCGGCGCCGAGCAGCGCGACCACCGAGCGGTTGATCTTTTCGGTAACGATCACCGCGTAGGTCAGCGCGAAGATGGCGAGCGACACCGCAAGAGGCGACAGGCCGAAGATGGCTTCGGCGGCGGTTGCGGGATGCGCCATCTCAGCGCCCTGCCTGGGCGATCAAGTGCGCCAGCAGGGCACGGCGCGACAGCATGCCCTTGAGGGCGCCATCCGCGCCCAACACCGGCAGCGGCGCGGCATGTCGATGCAGCAGCAGAGCGGCTTCCAGCAGCGGCGTGTCTTCATCGAGCGCCGGCAGTTCGTTCAATTCCACTTCGCGCACCTGTCTGTTTGCCAGTTGCTTGAGGTGGGCCGCAATCAGCGCGGTTCCCTCGCCGACGAAACGCAGATCCTGCAGGCCATGTTCGCCGCGCGCACTGGCGGGCAGCAATTCGCCCAGGATGTCGTTGATGTCCAGCAGCCCGGCCCAGCTCCCCGCATCGCAGACGGGAAGATGGTTGACGCCCTTGTCCAGCATCAACTGCAGCGCCTCGAGCAGCGAGGTGTCCGGGTTCAGGCAAGCGGGCTCCGGCAGGAGAGGAACGGAACGCAGGGTCATGGCGAGCGGCTTTCGATGGCGAAGGCCCCATTTTTGCAGATGTGCCAGGCGGACGATAGCGTGTTCATGCCGCAGCGCCGGCGTGGCGGCCGTAGTAGGCCTTCAGCAGGAAGGGCGGCGCAATGGTGGTGAGCGCGATGACGATCAGCAGCGCGGCGTAGGTTTCGGCGTCGAGAATGCCCTGGCTCAGACCCAGTTGCGCAAAGATCAGGCCGACCTCGCCGCGCGGAATCATCGACAGGCCGATGGCGATTTGGCGAAACCGCGATTCGCGGATGAAAAGCCCGGCAGCAAGCTTGCCGATAATGGCCACCACGATCAGCGCGCCGCCCAGCTGCCAGACCCGCGGCGAACCCCAGTCGACCGTGTTGAGGTTGAGCGACACGCCGACCATGACGAAGAACAGCGGCGCAAAGGTGTGGATCAGCGGCCGCATCTGCTCTTCCAGCCGGTGCGCCAGCTGCGGGCTGGGGGTGAACCAGCGGTCGAGCGCGGGCAGGCCGAAGCGGTGCATCACGTTGAAGCGGAAATGCTGCGACAGGGCGATGCCTGCCGCGAAGCCGCCCATGATCAGCGGCGCGCCGACCGCGTGCGCCAGCCAGGAAAACAGCAGGATCAGCGCCAGCGCCATGGTGATGAGCAGGCCGGGCGTGGCGGATCGTTGATCGTAATGGTCGATGATCTGCCCGGCCAGCTTGGCGACCAGCGGCGACAGCAGCATGAACAGGACGATGAAGAGCGCGACGGTGCCGGTGGCGGCCAGCGAGACCTGCTGCTGTTCCGCGAACTGATAAAGGAAAGCCAGCGCCAGCACGCCGAGGATGTCGTCCAGCACGGCCGCGCCGATGACGATCTGCGCTTCGTCCGAGTGACGCTTGCCGAGGTCGTCGAGCACCCGCACGGTGATGCCGATGCTGGTCGCGGTCAGCGTGCCGCCGATGAACAGCGCCACCAGGTTGTCGAGACCGAAGCCCCAGCGGCATACCGCGTAGCCGAGCACGAAGGGCAGGACGAAGCCGACCACCGCCACCACGACGGGCTTGATGCCGGACTTGGCGAGGCGGAACAGGTCGGTGTCCATGCCGACCTCGAACAGCAACAGGATGATGCCGATTTCCGCCAGCAGCTTCATCGTGTCGTCGGGCGTGATCCAGCCCAGCAGTGACGGCCCCACCAGTAGGCCGGCCAGCAGTTCGCCGATCACCGAGGGAATGCCGTGGCGCCCCGCGATTTCCGAAAACAGCCGTGCGGCGATGAGGATGATGGCGAGGTAAAGAAAGAATTGGTGGAGTTCCATGCGGGGTCCTGAATCGGGTCGGGAAGGCGGGCATCTGGCGGCCATGCGTGCCGGTGAGAACGGCGGCCGGCATTCTGGCCTATCTTAACGTGTCGGGCTGCCATGGTTGACTAAATAGACTCGCTGTTCGGCGGCAAGCGCGCCGCCAAACTAGGGATGGGGCTTAGTGCCGATGCTGACGCGGGCGCCCTCGCGGCGGCTCGGCGCGCGGACAGGACTTGCGTGCGGAAATGATTTTGTGCAAACATAATGCGGGACGTCGCACCGCAGGCGTTGACGGGGCGCAGTGCCTCTCAAGCGGCTGTTGCGCGCCGCCCCCGGTTTCCCTGTCAGCAGCGTTCTGCTTGTGTGTTCTCCCCAGCGCGGCTGCCCGATCGGCTGCACGATTTAGCCAGGTATCTTCGGTTGGCCAAGGTGCCAACAAACACTATTGTGCAATATGTTTTGGGTGACTGTTAATCATGACGACGCCACGTGAAGTAAGCGCCATGCGCTCGTCCGGTGCGGCCTGCCGTCCGGCAGCGCAGACCGTGATCGCCTTTGGCGAAACGCTGGTCGACCAGTTTCGCGACCGCAACGTGCTGGGCGGGGCGCCATTCAATGTGGCGTGCCATCTCGGCGCACTGGGTGCGCACCCGGTGCTGGTGACGCGCGCCGGCAAGGATGTGCTGGGCGAGCAGCTGTTGCAGGTCATGAGCGAACGCGGGCTCGATCTGCGCGGCGTGCAGCGTGATCCGGCGCGCCCGACCGGGCGCGTCAAGGTCACCGAGACGTCCCGCGGCCATGCGTTCGATATCCTGTCCGATCAGGCCTACGACCACATCCATGCGAGCCTGGCACGCATGGTGGGCTTGTCGTCGCATCCGCAACTGGTCTATTTCGGCACCCTCTCGCAGCGCGGCGATTCGCGCCGGGCGCTGCGCGAACTGCTGGGCACGGTCGACGCCGGCGCGTTTCTGGATGTCAACCTGTGCGACCCCTGGGTTGACGCCGACACCCTGCGTCGATCGCTGCAGCAGGCCAGCGTGGTCAAGCTCAACGAGGATGAACTCGAGCGCATCGGCGCCCTCTTCGCGCTCGATGGCGCAACGCAGCAGGCGCGTGCCGCCGCGCTGGTGTCGGGGTTCGCCCTGCAGCGGGTGGTGGTGACCCGCGGTGCGGCGGGCGCGTGGACGATCGATGCGGCCGGGCGCATCGAATCCGTGGCCGGCACGCCGTTGCCCGGTGTGGTCGACACCGTCGGCGCGGGGGACGGGTTTGCCGCCGTGTTCATGCTCGGCATGTTGCGCCGCTGGCCGCTGGCCGAGCGTCTGGAACGCGCCGATGCCTTTGCCCGCGCGTTGTGCGGGATCCGTGGCGCGGTACCGCCCACGCAGGATTTCTACCTGCCGTTCATCCGCGACTGGCGCCTCGAAACCGCGGCAGCGCGCGCCTGATGCAATTGCCGCGTGGTCCGGGAGGCCATCAGCGCGACCCATGATGACGCTGTCGCACACTGCGCGCTCAGCAAGATCGTCAGCAAACTTCTGCGCGGGGAAGCCGGCCTTAGCCTGCAACGCTTCCTTCCGCTGCAGATTCGCCCGCTGGTGCGGGCAATAGAGAGGAGAAAATCCATGCCCATGGATTATCTGAAAACGGCTGAGGCCTATCTCGGCGAGTGGCGTGTCCTGACCGTGACGGCGCTGCATGTCGTGCTGATTCTCGGGCTGTCGTGGCTGATCTTCTGCGTGTCACGCAAGGCGGTGGCGCGGCTGCGGCTGCGCATGGAGAACGGGGTCGACGACCAGGAACGAATCAAACGGCTCAATACGCTGGAACAGGTGTTCCGCTACACCATCGCCGTGATCATCATCGTCGTTACCGCCATGCTGGTCCTGAGCGAGATTGGAATTTCGATCGCGCCCATCCTGGCCGCCGCCGGCGTGCTCGGCATCGCCGTCGGCTTTGGTGCGCAAAGCCTGGTCAAGGACTACTTCACTGGGCTGTTTCTGCTACTGGAAAACCAGGTACGCCAGGGCGACGTGGTGGAAGTCGCCGGCAAAGGCGGCTTGGTTGAAGAGATGACGTTGCGCTACATCCGCCTGCGCGACTACGAGGGCAGCGTGCACTACATTCCGAATGGCCACGTCGACACCGTGACCAACCGCAGCCGCGGCTTTGCCTACGCGGTGATCGATGTAGGCGTCGCCTACCGTGAGGATGTCGACGAGGTCTACGATCTGATGCGCAAGGTGGCGGTTGAACTGCGCGCCGATCCGGCGTTTTCTCCCAGGATCGTCGACGACCTGGAAATTGCCGGCGTCGATCAATGGGGGGATTCGGCCGTGGTGATCCGCTGTCGCTTCAAGGTGATGCCGCTGGAGCAGTGGGGCGTGCGGCGCGAATTCCTGTATCGCCTGAAAAAGGCGTTCGACGCCGCCGACATCGAGATCCCGTTTCCGCATCTCACCGTGTACGCAGGTCAGGGCAAGGACGGTCATGCACCGCCGCTGCGCCTGCTGCACGAGACCAAGCGCGCAAAGCCCTGAGGCGGCCGCCGGTGATACGGTAGAGCTGTATGTCAGCATGGTTG
>JBLMYH010000050.1:0-2742 GCA_050258175.1 Hyphomicrobiaceae bacterium | reverse complement strand
AACCCGGCTTCTACGCCACCCTCACCACCCGTACCGAGAGGCTCGTGAAAGGCCTCTCCGCCGCGGCAAAAGATGCCGGCGTCACCTTCTGCGCCGACTCGGTCGGCGGCATGTTCGGCCTTTACTTCGCCGCCAAGCCGCCGGCGAGCTTCGCCGAAGTGATGGCGGGCGACCGCGAGAAATTCAACGGCTTCTTCCACGCCATGCTCGACCGCGGCTTCTACCTCGCGCCGTCGGCGTTCGAGGCTGGCTTTGTCTCGGCCGCGCACAGCGACGCCGACATCGACGCCACCATCGCCGCAGCGCGCGAGGTGTTCAAGGCCTTATGAACGACGAGCTATCCCCCGAAGACGAGCTGCGCCTCAACGTCCTCTTCAACACCGAGCTCAAGGCCGTCCGCATCGACGAATCGAACATGACGCTGTGGGCGCTGACGCCGCAGGGCGAGGCCAGCGTGCCGCTGAAGCCCAACGAGCGTTCCGACCGCTACCTGAAACGGGTACGCGAACTGCTATCCGGCCATGCGCTGGGTTCGCCCGGCGGCTACCCGGTGCACCTGACCCGCTGGACGCGCCAGTCGCAGGCGGGATTGTCGACGCAGCATCTGGCACAGTTGCTGCTGATCGCCGAAGAGGAAGCGGTAGTCGCGGTGGTGCACTCGCCCGCGCTCACCGACGAGCTGGCGCGCTATGCCTGGTGGTGCATGCCGACCATCGAGAATGCGCGGCTGATGCTGATGCGCGACGTCGTGTGCCAGGGCAGCATGGGCCGTACACTGGCCGAGTTCCTGGTCGAGCACCTCGCCTTCCTGCACGAGGACGACGTCGGCATTCTCGATACGGTCGCGGTGATGCTGTATTCCGGCGTACTCAGCGACGCCGAGCGGCTGTCGATCTGGAAACGCGGCACCAGCCGCAATTCGTATTACGTGGCCTTCCTCGAGCTGCAGCCCGACAATCTGCCCAGCCTGCGCCCCGCGCGTGCCGACCACGCCAGCGTGCCGCGGCTCGCCGGCAATCCCTACAGCGCGATGCTCGACAAGGCCTTGGCGGAACAGGGACAGACCTTCCTCGCCACCACCGCGACCATCCTCGAGCGCCCGGAGATCCAGGAAGTGGTGAACCACACCTTGAACGCCGTGGCCAACTGGTGCGCACCGCTCCGCCAGGCGGATGAAGCCGTGCGCGCCAGCGCCCGGGCCGCGCTGCTCGCAGCCGCGCCGCAGTTCGAGCCAGACTGCAGCGCGCTGGACGCCCTGGCTGCGGTGAATGCCGACACGGTACGGCCGATCTTCCTCAAGACCACCGCCATCGGCTCGCTGATGCGGCGCAAGATCCAGCCTGTCGTCACGCCATTGCTCGACGCCATCGCGATGCTGCGACGGCAGCCCTAGGATGACTTTTCAATGCTTGCTTGAGTGGCGCTCCGACTTTCTATGGGCTCTTGTGCCCTGAAGGGCACAAGAGCATGAAAGACCGTCCGCCCTGAACGGGACGTCGCCTACGCCCGCCGCCGGGGACACTACTCCGTCAGCGCCGAATCAATACTCGACAGGAATTTGTCGGCCTTCTCGAAACCGATCACCTTGTAATCGGACTGCATGCCCGCGCCATTCCAGAAAACAAGGCCGGGGGGCCCGAACAGGTTGAAGCGCTGCAGCAAGGCCTTGTCGGCGTCGGTGTTGGCGGTGACGTCCGTCTGCAGCAGGATCATCTTTTTCAGCCGCGCCTGCACCTTGGGATCACTGAAAGTGAAACGCTCCATCTCCTTGCACGACACGCACCAGTCGGCATAGAAATCGAGCATGACCGCACGGCCTTCGGCCTTGGCCGCAGCCAGGCGGGCGTCGAGTTCGGCGACGCTTTTCACTTTCTTGAATGCCAGACCCTCAGGCGCTGCGGCCATCGCCCCCCCCGCCGCACCACCCTTGCTGAAGCTGCCCTTGTAGACCTCGAGCGGCTGCAGCAGGTCGCGGCTCCCTGCCAGCATGCCGAGGATGATCGACAGCCCGCCGATCAAAAGCACCACACCGAGGCCCTTCCACAAACGCGCCCAGCCCGAGGCTTTTTCCGGCAGCGGATCAAGCGCATGCAGGTAGATGGCGGACGCGATCAGCAGTAGTGCCCACAACAGCATGTTGACCCAGTCCGGGATGATGGGCGAGACAAGATAGATGGCGATCGCCAGCATCATCACGCCGAAGAAATACTTCACTGCGTTCATCCAGCCCCCGGCGCGCGGCAGCAGGGCCCCCGCCGACAGGCCTACCAGCAACAGCGGCACCCCCATGCCCAGCGCCAGCACGAACAGTGCGACGCCGCCCAGCGTGGTGTTGCCGGTCTGCGCGATGAAGGCCAGCGCGGCGGCGAGCGGCGGTGCGACACAGGGCCCGACGATCACGGCCGACAGCGCGCCCATGACGAAGACGCCGGCGAAATTGCCGCCCTTCATCTTGTTGGACGCGTCGGAGAATTTGCTCTGGATGAAGCTCGGCAACTGCAGTTCGAAAAAGCCGAACATCGACAAGGCCAGCAGCACGAAGATGCCAGCACCGACACCAAGCGCCCACGGGTTTTGCAGGGCGTTCGACACCAGGGTCCCGGACAGGGCCGCTGCCACGCCTGCCAGCGCGTAGGTGATGGCCATGCCGAGCACATAGGCGAGCGAAAGCAGAAATCCGCTGGTCTTGGTGAGCTGCTTGTTCTGCCCGGCGATGATGCCCGACAAGATCGGGATCATCGG
>JBLMYH010000049.1:0-7646 GCA_050258175.1 Hyphomicrobiaceae bacterium | reverse complement strand
TCCGGTCAGGGGGGCTTCGGTAAGCGCCCTCAATCCTTCCACGATGCGCTGCGACTGGAAAACCTTGGCTAGGGATTCGATGACCTGGTATTCACGCTGATATCTGGCACCGAAGTGGACGCGCGAATCATTGTGGGTTTCGCGCCGCCCTTTTGTGTCTTCGATGTGAGGTGGCGTGATGGGAAGTGCAAGCAGCTCATCCACCACCTCCTCGGGAAGACAATGGCGCAATAGCCAATGCGGATAGGGGTCGTTCTGCCGCCCTGCATGATGCAGGCAGCTCAGGAAGTGGTCTGAGATCGCAGTTTCAGCAAGCTTGGTCATGACGCAGCCGCAGGTTCACAAGAGAAACATCTCAGATATTAACATCTGTTTAGATGCGAGCGAGCCGCTGGGGCAGCGCACGCTTACCCTCGCTCGGTCCGCATTTCTCCCCGCAAACAAAAGGGAGGGCGGAATCCCGCCCTCCCTCGCCATCTATCCCGGCAGTCAAGCCGCTTGCGCGGCCGCTTTCTCGAAGCTGAACACCCCGCCCTGCGCGTCCACCCGGATGGTGTCCTTGGGCGCGAAGTGCCCCGCCAGGATTTCCTTCGCCAGCGGGTTCTCCAGTTCGCTCTGGATCGCGCGCTTGAGCGGCCGCGCGCCGTAGACCGGGTCGAAGCCGGCCTTGGCGATTTCGGCCAGCGCCGCGTCGCTGACGTCGAGCTTCATCTCCATCTGCGCCAGACGCTGTTCCAGACCCTGCAGCTGGATCTTCGCGATGCTGGCGATGTGTTGCTCGCTCAGCGCGTGGAACACGACGACCTCGTCGATGCGGTTGATGAACTCGGGGCGGAAGTAGGACTTCACTTCGCCCAGCACGGCGAGCTTCACCACCTGGTAGTCGTCGCCCGCCATCTGCTGGATCATCTGGCTGCCGAGGTTGGAGGTCATCACGATCACGGTGTTGCGGAAGTCGACGGTGCGGCCCTGGCCGTCGGTCAGGCGGCCGTCGTCCAGCACCTGCAGCAGCACGTTGAAGACATCCGGGTGCGCCTTCTCGACCTCGTCCATCAGGATCACGGAATACGGCTTCCTGCGCACCGCCTCGGTCAGGTAGCCGCCCTCCTCGTAGCCGACGTAGCCGGGCGGTGCGCCGATCAGGCGCGCGACCGAATGCTTCTCCATGAACTCGCTCATGTCGATGCGGATCATGTGGTCGGCGGAATCGAACAGGTATTCGGCCAGCGTCTTGCACAGCTCGGTCTTGCCGACGCCGGTCGGGCCGAGGAACAGGAAGGAACCGAGCGGCCGGTTGGGATCGCTCAAACCGGCACGTGAACGGCGGATGGCGTCCGACACCACGCGCACGGCCTCGTCCTGCCCCACCACGCGGCTGTGCAGCTTGTCCTCCATGTGCAGCAGCTTGTCGCGCTCGCCCTGCAACATTTTTGATACGGGGATCCCCGTGGCGCGCGAAACGACCTCGGCGATTTCCTCGGCGCCGACTTCGGTGCGCAGCAGCTTGAACGCGGGCTTGCCTGCACCCGCCACCTCGGCCTGCTTCAGCTGCGCCTCCAGCTGCGGCAGCTTGCCGTACTGAATCTCGGCCACCTTGTCGAGCTTGCCCTGGCGCTGCAATTCGACCATCTCGCCGCGCAGCTTGTCGATTTCTTCCTTGATGTGGGCGCTGCCCTGCACCTGCGCCTTCTCGGATTTCCACACTTCCTCGAGATCGGCGTATTCGCGGCCGAGCTTTTCGATCTCGGCTTCCAGCAGACCCAGGCGTTTTTTCGACGCTTCGTCGGTTTCCCGCTTCACCGCCTCGCGCTCGATCTTCAGCTGGATGATGCGGCGGTCGAGCTTGTCCATCACCTCGGGCTTGGAATCGATTTCCATCTTGATGCGCGCGGCGGCTTCGTCGATCAGATCGATGGCCTTGTCGGGCAGAAAGCGGTCGGTGATGTAGCGATGGCTGAGTTCGGCCGCGGCGACGATCGCCGGGTCGGTGATGTCGACGCCATGGTGCAGCTCATAGCGTTCCTGCAGGCCGCGCAGGATGGCGATGGTCGATTCGACGCTCGGCTCGTCGACCATGACCTTCTGGAAGCGGCGCTCGAGCGCCGCGTCCTTCTCGATGTACTTGCGGTATTCGTCAAGCGTGGTGGCACCGATCAGATGCAGTTCGCCGCGCGCCAGCGCCGGCTTCAGCATGTTGCCGGCATCGATCGCGCCCTCTGCCTTGCCGGCGCCAACCAGGGTGTGGATTTCGTCGAGGAAAACAATGTAGCGACCGGCGTCCATCGCCAGTTCCTTCAGCACCGCCTTCAGGCGTTCCTCGAATTCGCCGCGGTATTTCGCCCCAGCCAGCAGGGCGGCGAGGTCGAGCACCAGCACCTTCTTGCCTTTCAGCGTCTCCGGCACCTCGTCATTGACGATGCGCTGCGCCAGGCCCTCGACGATGGCGGTCTTGCCGACGCCGGGTTCGCCGATCAGCACCGGGTTGTTCTTGGTGCGGCGCTGCAGGATCTGGATGGCACGGCGGATTTCATCGTCGCGGCCAATCACCGGGTCGAGCTTGCCGTCGCGCGCCCGCGCGGTGAGGTCGAGCGTGTATTTGGCGAGCGCCTCGCGCTGGCCTTCGGCTTCCTGCGACTGCACGTTTTCGCCGCCACGCACGGCCTGTATCGCCTGTTCCAGCGCGGCTTTCTGCGCGCCGTGCTGCTTCAGCAGGCGTCCGGTCTCGCCCTTGTCGTCGAGTGCCGCCAGCAGAAACAGTTCGGAGGCGATGAAGGCGTCGTTGCGCTTCATCGCTTCCTTGTCGGTCAGGTTCAGCAGATTGTTGAGTTCGCGCGAGATGCTCACCTCGCCGCCCTGGCCCTCGACCTTGGGCAGGCGATCCAGCGCCTGGGCCAGCGAGGCCCTCAGCGCGGGAACCTGCACCCCGGCACGCGACAGGATCGACGACGCGCCGCCGCCTTCCTGGCTCAGCAGCGCCAGCAGCAGGTGCTGCGGCTCGATGTAGGCATGGTCGCCGCCGACGGCGAGGCTTTGCGCGTCGGAAAACGCCTGTTGGAATTGGGTGGTGAGCTTGTCGAAACGCATAGAGACCTCGTGCTTAAGGTATATTCAATGTCACCCAAATAGTGCCGTTTCCGGCCTTTTCAACCCGCCATGTCCTAATTTAAAGACCTGTCATGTCCGATTTGCTTGCTTCTGCCGTCGAAACCGATATTACGCGCGCGCTGGCCGAGGATGTCGGCAGCGGTGACCTCACCGCCCTGCTCATCCCCGCGACGCAGACGGCGCGCGCCCGTGTCATCACCCGCGAGGACGCCGTGATCGCCGGCCGGCCGTGGTTCGATGCCTGCTTTCGCGCGCTCGACCTCGGTTGCGTCATCGACTGGCGCGTCAACGAGGGGGCTCCGGTCGCGGCCGGCAGCGTGCTGGTCGAGCTCAGCGGCAACGCGCGCGCGCTGCTCACCGCCGAGCGCCCGGCGCTGAATTTCCTGCAGACCCTGTCGGCCGTGGCCACCGCGACGCGCCCCTATGTCGAGGCGGTGCGCGGCACCCATGCCGCCATCCTCGACACCCGCAAGACCCTGCCCGGTCTGCGCGTCGCAGAGAAATACGCGGTGCGGGCGGGCGGCGGGCAGAACCAGCGCGCAGGCTTGTACGACGGCATCCTGATCAAGGAAAACCACATCACCGCCGCAGGCGGCATCGCGCAGGTGCTCGATGCCGCATTCAAGCTGGCAGAGGGAAAGGCCAGCGTGCAGATCGAGGTGGAAAATCTTTTCGAGCTCGAGCAGGCCCTCGCCGCCGGGGCGACCCTGATCCTGCTCGACAACTTCAGCCTTGCCGATATGCGTCATGCGGTGCAGGTCACCCATGGCCGCGCCCTGCTTGAAGCGAGCGGCAACATCACGCTGGACACCGTGCGTGCGGTGGCGGAAACCGGAGTCGACCGCATTTCCGTCGGCAGCCTCACCAAGCATATTCGCGCGGTGGACCTGTCGATGCGCATCGACACTTAGATCAGGCTGCCGCCAATACACATGGGATTTACGCTCGACAAGGTTGTGCCATGGGGGCGTTCCTATGCGGAATACACCGCCATGTTTGACCTTTCGGAAGCCGATCTGGCCCTTCGCGTTCTAGGTTGCGGTGATGGCCCGGCCGGATTCAATTCCGAGTTGACCAAACGGGGCGGGGAGATTGTCTCCTTCGATCCCCTCTATGCATTTAATACGGCGCAGATCAAGAACCGCATTGCGGAAACGTATGACACCGTGTTGGCGCAAATGCGCAAGAACCAAGGCGATTATGTGTGGGGTGCCATTCCGTCGGTCGAGGAACTTGGACGCACGCGCATGTCGGCCATGGAGGCCTTCCTGTCTGATTACGATAATGGCAAGTGCGAAGGCCGCTATGTCGCGGGAGAGCTGCCTGCCATGCCATTTGCAACAGGCACCTTTGACATCGCCTTGTCGTCACATCTTCTCTTCTTGTATAGCGCCCACCTGACCCCGGAGTTCCATCTTCAAGCGCTTGTGGAAATGCTGCGTGTTGCTCACGAAGTACGGGTATTCCCCCTCCTGACGCTGGACGGCAGTCCATCGCCATATCTCGATCCGATAACCGATCAGCTGGCTCGGCTTGGCTACAGTGCAGAGCGCAGGCGCGTGCCGTATGAATTTCAGCGAGGCGGGAATGAAATGTTGCGTGTCAAACCAGTCTGACAACTGACACTCGGAGCCTTCCCGACAGAATGATTCTTATCACCCGCGTCAACTACGACGACCCGACGCACGCCGCCGCGCTGGTGGCACTGCTGGACGCCTATGCACGCGATCCCGCCGGCGGCGGCGAACCGCTCAGCGACTTCGCCCGCAGCCACCTGATCGACGAACTCGCGGCTCGGCCCTGCATCTTCAGCGTGCTGGCATTCGATGCCGCCACCCCGGTCGGGCTCGTCAACGCCATCGAGGGTTTCTCCACCTTTGCCTGCCGGCCGCTGGTCAACGTGCACGATGTCGTCGTGCTGCCCAGCCATCGCGGCCGCGGCATCGCGGCGCAGTTGTTCGCCGAGGTCGAGGCCATCGCCCGCGAGCGCGGCGCCTGCAAGCTCACGCTCGAGGTGCTTTCCGGCAACCGCGCCGCGCGGTCGCTCTACGAAAAGCTCGGTTTCGACGACTATCAACTCGACCCTGCCATGGGCCACGCGCAGTTCATGCAGAGATGGCTGGACTGAGGCATACACGGGTCGCGCTGGCGCTGGCGTGGGCAGTGTGGCTGCGGGGTCCGGCCTGGGCCGACTCGCCACCAGCTGCGCCCGCCATGCTGCTGGCCGAGGTGTATGCCGCCGACGTCGACGTCACGCAATACTGGGTAAGCGAGAAATTCGACGGCGTGCGCGCCCAGTGGGACGGCCACGCCCTGCGCTTTCGCGGCGGCGGCGTCGTGCCGGCACCGGCGTGGTTCACTGCGAACTTCCCGGACGCGCCGCTGGACGGCGAACTCTGGATCGCACGCGGCCGCTTCGATGCCCTGTCGGGCATGGTGCGCAAGATCGAAGCGGTGGATGCCGAATGGCGGCAGGTACGCTATCTGGTCTTCGAACTGCCGGGCGCGGCTGGCGACTTCGGCGCGCGTGTCCGGCAGATGCGAGCAATCGTCGCTCAGGCCGCCGTACCCTGGCTGCAGGCCGTCGAGCAGACCCGCGTGGCCAACCGTGCCGCGCTAGCGAAACAACTCGACGCCGTGGTACGGGCAGGCGGCGAGGGCCTGATGCTGCACCGCGCCGACGCGCCCTATCTGACCGGGCGCAGCGACGTGCTGCTGAAGCTGAAACCCTGGCTGGACGCCGAAGCGATCGTCGTCGGCCACATCCCGGGCAAGGGCCGATATCGGGGCATGACCGGCGCGCTGCAGATGGAACTGCCTGACGGCAAACGCTTCCGCCTCGGCAGTGGCCTTACCGACGCGCTGCGCCGGCAGCCGCCGCCCCTCGGCACGCGCATAACCTACCGTTACCTGCAGCTGACAAAGAATGGCGTGCCGCGCTTTCCGCACTTCCTGCGCCTGCGGGACACCTTTTAGGGACCGCAATATTTCCTTCAGTAATGCGCAACGAAGGTGTCGACCACGGCCCCCATCCCCTGACGCCAGCGCGCGATCAGCGCCGGCGTGGCCTCCGGGTCCATTTCGCTGACTGCCTGCACCAGACTGGCCACCCAAAAGCGATAGAGCTCGGGGGGCACCGGTGCGTGGCCCTTACGCGAATGGGTGTCGGCCATTTGGTCGATCGTGCGCTTGGTCAGCGAACTGCCAGCGGCATGCGAGATGGCTGCAGTGATACCGCGGCGCAACGCCATGCGTTGCTTCTGAAAGTCGGTTTCCGCAAACATCGGCGCGATGTCCGGGTGGC
The DNA here is from genome assembly GCA_050258175.1 of Hyphomicrobiaceae bacterium. Lineage (GTDB taxonomy): Bacteria > Pseudomonadota > Gammaproteobacteria > Burkholderiales > Thiobacillaceae > Thiobacillus. Next base: position 1,237 of record JBLMYH010000049.1, on the reverse strand, counting down.
TGGAAAGGAATATCTCGTAGAAACGCTCGATAAAATTCTTGCCCCGCAGACAGCGCCCGTAGCTCTGCTGCAAATCGTCGTAGTTGTCAGTCATCGTTCCATATTTCAGGTATCTGGATAGGCAAGTAGTTTATTACAAAACCCCCGAGCGAAAGGCACCCGCCCCCTTCACTATTCGCGTGGTCGCGAGGATTTGTCGCTTCAGGGTTCGCCTCGACGGAGCGCCCGTTCGATACGGGGGTCAGGCACCAGCCAGAGGATCGCGACGAATACGTAGATCGCCTGCGCAACCCAGGGAACCTGAAACGTGGCGGCGATGGCGACGCCGTACAAGACGGGCGACAGCTTGCCCTTCCAGTCCCTGCCCACGGCGCGCTTGAGGACCGAGGTCGGCCCCTCGGCAGCGAGGATCGCCTGCTCCAGCAGCCAGTAGGCGATCGCCGCCATCAGCAGCACCAGGCCATACAGCGCCGAAGGCATGGGGGCGAAGTGATTCTCGCCCATCCAGCCCGTGGCAAACGGAAACAGCGACAGCCAGAACAGCAGGTGAAGATTCGCCCACAGCATGCGCCCGGTGACCCGGGTGGCCGCATGCAGCATGTGATGGTGGTTGTTCCAGTAGATGCCGAGGTAGACGAAGCTCAGCACGTAGCTGAGAAAAGTCGGCACTAGCGGCAGCAGGGCAGCCAGCGTTTCGCCATGCGGCACTTTCAACTCCAGCACCATGATGGTGATGATGATTGCCAGGACCCCGTCGCTGAAAGCCTCGAATCTGTTCTTTCCCATGTCCCTCCCGGCCTGCGGGCGATGTCAGGCGCGCGGGCGACTTTCGCATCACAGCGCGGGCGCGCCGCCGTGCGGAAACGATATCCCAGACCCGCCAAGGCCGCCAGCGTCTACGCCAGCCAGATCAGCGTTGCCATGCGCCCGGTCACACCGTCCCGGCGATAGGAGTAGAAGCTTGCTGCTTCGTCGAAGGTGCAGCAGCCGCCCCCATACACGGCGCCCACGCCAGCATCTCCGAGGCGCACGCGTGCCAGCTGGTAGATGTCTGCGAGCCATTTGCCTGCTGCTGCGGGATGCGGGCGGAACGCGGCAGCGGCCCCAGGATGCTGTGCGACAAATGCGTCGCGCACGTCGTCGCCGACTTCGAACGCCTGCGGCCCGATAGCGGCGCCCATCCAGGCGAGGATGTCGCGCGGCTCCACCTGCATCGCAGCAACCGTGGCTTCCAGCA
>JBLMYH010000048.1:0-4530 GCA_050258175.1 Hyphomicrobiaceae bacterium | reverse complement strand
ATCCCCCCTAGAATGGGTCCCATGTCACACATTCCTTATTCGACGGCACCTGAGGGAAACACGGATTGAGCGGACACACAGTGCTTGTGGGGGCCGGCGTATCCGGCCTGAGCGTTGCGCTGGCGCTGTTGCAACGCGGCCATCGGGTAACCCTGCTGGAGCGCGGCCAGACGGGCGGCGAGTCCTCCTGGGCAGGGGGCGGCATCCTCTCTCCCCTGCTGCCCTGGGATTACCCCGACCCGGTTTGCGCACTGGCATTGCATTCCATGGCAGCCTATGCCGGCTGGGTGGCGGAAGTCGAAGCCATATCCGGGCTGGACGCGGAATTCTGGCGCTGCGGGATGCTGGCCCTGGCGGTGCCCGCGCCGCAACAGGCGCTGGACTGGTGTGTGGAACATGGAATGACGGGGCAACGGGGCCGCACGGACACCGGGCATCTGGCCCCGATCCCTGGTGTGCAGGATGCCGTCTGGCTCCCCGACGTGGCGCAGGTGCGCAACCCGCGCCTGGTGGCATCACTGCGCGCGGCCGTGGCGCGGCTAGGCGGCGTGATACACGAGCATCGCCCCGCCACCGGGGTACTGCTGCACGGCGGACGGGTGACGGCGGTGCAGGCGGGCCAGGACAGTTTGCAAGCAGACAGCGTGGTGCTGACCAGCGGGGCCTGGTCCGGCCTGGGCCTGACCAGGCTGGCAGCGGTTCCACACATCAGGCCGATTCGCGGGCAGATGCTGCTGTTCAAGCTGCAGCCGGGCGTGCTCGACACGATTCTGTATCGCGACGGGCTGTACCTGATCCCGCGCCGCGACGGCCATGTGCTGGTAGGCAGCACGCTCGAAGATGCGGGTTTCGACAAGTCGACCGACAGCGCCACGCGCCAGCGCCTGCACGCCGCAGCCGCCGAACTGCTTCCGGCACTGGCCGGCTTGCCGCCGGTGCGGCACTGGGCAGGCCTGCGCCCCGGCTCGCCCGACAACATTCCGGTCATCGACCGGCATCCCGATTTCGACAACGTCTTCGTCAACGCCGGGCATTACCGCTACGGCGTGACGATGGCACCTGCCTCGGCGGAGTTGCTGGTCGACCTGATGGAAAGCCGCACGCCCGCGCTCGATCCCGCCCCGTACCGCTGGCAGGCCGCACTCGAACGCAGCTGGCCCGGCACGCTCTAGCACTGCCTCCCGGCGCGCCCCGCCCTCGGCGCGCCATGACAGGATGGTTTACACTTTGCGCCACTTGAAAACACGGCGCCGCGCACCCACTGCCGATGCGCAGCGATCGTCCGCTGGCCAGAGCGGCACGAAGTACACCTGGACCCCACATGGCTGAAGAACGAGAAAAAAACAAACTGACCATCCTGCAAATGCTCCCCGCGCTCGAATCCGGCGGCGTGGAGCGCGGCACCCTGGAAATCGCCCACGCCCTGGTTGAACGAGGTCACCGGGCGTTGGTGATGTCGGCTGGCGGGCGCCTGGTTGCGCCACTGACCGAGAACGGCGCGGAGCATTTCTGCTGGCCGATCGGAGAAAAATCGCTCAAGTCGTTTCTGCTGGTCGGCAGGCTGCGGAAGTTTCTGCTGGAACAGCACGTGGACATCGTTCACGCGCGTTCGCGCGTGCCCGCGTGGATCGCCTTCCTGGCCTGGCGCGGCATGGACCCGGCCACGCGACCGCGCTTCGTCACCACGGTGCACGGACTGTACGGCGTCAACCGCTACAGTCGCATCATGATGCAGGGGGAGCAGATCATCGCGGTATCGAACACCGTACGCGACTATATCCTGCGCGAATATCCCGACACCTTGCCCTGGCGCATTCAGGTCATCCATCGCGGCGTCGAGGGCGCAGCGTATCCGCATGGCTGGAAGCCCGACCCAGCCTGGCAGCAGGCGTTTTTCGCGCAGTTTCCGCAGGCCGCGGGCAAGCTGCTGATCACGCTCCCCGGCCGCATCACCCGGCTCAAGGGCCACGACTGTTTTATCGAACTGATTGCCCGGATGAAGCGGCGCGGCCTGCCCGTGCATGGCCTGATCGTCGGCGGTGCGTCTCCCTCGAAGCAACGCTATCTGCAGAAGCTGCGCTACCGCGTGCGCAGCATGGGGCTGCGCGACGACATCAGCCTGACCGGCCAGCGCGACGACCTGAAAAGCATCCTGGCGATTTCCAGCCTGGTGCTGTCGCTCTCCACCCAGCCCGAATCGTTCGGCCGCACCACCCTGGAGGCGCTGCGGCTGGGCGTGCCGACGGCCGGTTACGACCATGGCGGCGTCGGCGAAATCCTGCGTGCCGTCTACCCTGCCGGCCTGCTTCCGCTCGACCGCATCGACGAAAGCTGCCAGCGCCTGGTCCAGTTGCTGCAGCACCCCGAACCGGTCCCGGCCGGCGATTTTTTTCCCCTGCAAGCGATGCTGGACCAGACCCTGGCCCTGTACGAACAGCTGGCGCGCGCCCCGCGCCGCTAATTCACGCGCGGCCGCTGAGCGCGCCGGGCAGATGCAGCAGACGTCCGCGCAGCTTGCCGTAGAAATCGCGCAGCGCCACCATCGGACTGGATAGCCGCAGCGCACGGCGCGACAGGATCGCTGCGCCCGGCTCGGGCTGAGCATCGATCCGGTGCAAGCGCGCAATTTCCCGCGCCGCCACCGCGAACAGGTTGTATTCGAACATGACGCGCCGCCGCGCTTCCATCAGCGCGGGCAGGCGCTTCTCGTATTCGTTGTTGGCGATGGCGGCACGGATGGTCGCGAGCGCGCCTTGCGGGTCGCGGATGTCGATGCGGATGAAGCTGTCTTCGGGGAAATACGCCCCGGCATTCGGACAGCCGCAATAGAACGGCAGCGCCAGCCCGAGGAAGGGGTCGGCCAGCTTCTCGGTCCAGTGATGCTCGCCGATGAAGTTTTCGATCGCCACGTGGTAGCGGTAATCGCGCAGGCACTCGGCCTTGTCGTCGAGCGGGCGCGCGGTCTGGCGGCCGAAGGTGTCCAGCTCTGGCATGTGCTCGACCAGCCAGTGCATGAAGCGGGCGCGATGATGGTGCAGCGTGTGGCGCATCGCCTTGGGCGAATACACCATCGACACGTCGCGGGTCTTTTCGACTGGCGGCGCGTCGAGCATGCGGTCGAACGGCAGGATTTCGCGACTGCCGACCCCGTAAAACCAGTGCAGCGCCGGCTGCGAAAAGATCCGCTGTGGATGCGGCAGCGCCCAGTCCGGCTGGCTCGTCAGCACCGCACCGAACTGGCGGGTATAGCTGTCGCCGTAGATCTTCACCGACGACGGCTCGCTGGTCACCAGCAGGGTATGCGCGCGCGGGCAGGCGAGTTCCTCGCGCGTGGTCTTCTTCGGCTCGCCCTTGCGTTCTGGCAGGTCGTCATAGACCAGCAGCCAGTCGTAGTCGCGCGCATCACGCTCGAAGATGAATTCGCACTGCCCCCACACCGGCTCGTTGTGCGGAAACTGGTGCATCAGGATGTCAGCCGGCAGGCTGGTAAGCACCTTGACGCGCAACCGCCGGGTATCGCTTTCGTTCATTGGTCGTTCCAGGCAATCGTCACGCCGGCAAAAACCGGATTCACGGGACATGAATTTCGGAAAATCCCCATCAAAAGCTGCGCAGCCCTTCGGGCCAGTCGCGCCCGGCTTCAAGACGCCCGGCCGCCAAGACGGGGAACTGCGCCGCCACCCACTCCGGCGTGATCGCCTTCATGCAGGCCTGCGGGTCGGGATTGGCGCAAACCCTGGCGTAACAGTTGCGGCACGGCAGCTGCGCCTGCACCGCGACGACCGTGCGGCCGATCGGCTTGACCCGCTGCGGGTCGGTGGGTCCGCACAGCACCAGCAGGGGACGATCGGCGGCCGACGCAAAATGTGCGGTGCCGGTGTCGTTGCCGATGATCGCCATCGCGCCCGCGCACATGGGCGCGATGTCGAGCAACTGCAGCTGGCCATTGAGGTTCACCACAAAGTCGCCGACACCGGCGATCTCGGCGCACGCCTCCACCTCGTCCGGTCCGCCGATGACGGCGATCTTCGGCACGCCCTGCGCATGCAGTAGCCGGGCAAGCTCGGCAAAGCGCGCCGTGCCCCAGCGCTTGAGCGGATGGGCAGCCGCCGCCCCGGGCAGCAGGACGACGTAACGGCCGTCCGCCAGCCCGTGCTGCCGGCGCAGGGCCTCCACCACCGCGCGCCGCTCGGATGCCGGGTACAGCACCGGATGCAGGGTCGGCGTAGGAATGCCGATCGCCTGCAGCACCGACTGCATCATCGGGAACGCATGGGCCTGCGGATCGTGGACCCGAGGCTGATGCGTGTAGGGAAAGCCGCCTCGGTTGCCGATGCGGATGCGCGGTGCGCCACCGCTGAGAAGGAGCAGCGTGAGCAGGAAGCGCGAGTGGTCCGAACGCTGCAAGTCGATCACCACGTCATAGCGCCCGGCGCGCACCTTCTTCAGCCACGCGAGGCTGTTGACCCAGCGGTGGGTCTTGCTGCGCACGTCGATCGCCCACACCTCGGCAAAGCGCGGATCGTGCGC
>JBLMYH010000047.1:0-5136 GCA_050258175.1 Hyphomicrobiaceae bacterium | reverse complement strand
GGAGATCACGCTGGAAAAGCCGATGCCGTTGGCCTCTGCCCAGTCCAGCATCGCGGTGCACAGCGCGCCGGACTGCGACACCAGTGCGAGATCGCCGGCCTGGGTGACGCCCTGGCTGAAGGTCGCATTGAGACCGATGGACGGCCGCTGGATGCCGAGACAGTTGGGGCCGATGAAGCGGATGCCATGCTTCCTGGCCACCGCGACCAGCGCTTCTTCCAGCGCCACGCCCTTTTCGCCCACCTCGCGGAAACCGGCGGACAGCACGATGGCGTGGCGGATGCCGCGCTGCCCGCACTCCTCCATGATCTGCGCCACGGTCGGCGCCGGCGTGGCGATCAGGGCCAGTTCCGGCGCGGCCGGCAACTCGCTGGCCGCGGCATAGCAGCGCTCGCCGAACACCGTCCCGTGCTTCGGATTGACCGGGTAGACCTCACCCCTGTAGCCGGCATTGCGCAGGTTGCGGAACAGCGTGCCGGCGACCGAATCCTCGCGTTCGCTGGCGCCGAAGACCGCCACCGAGCCGGCGTTGAACAGGGGATGCAGATAGTGTCGGGGCATGGTTTCGGTCAAAGAGGGTTGCAACGGCGGTCCGAACAGGCCGCGGTGATCTATCCTAGGCTATCCCCCGTTACAGCGCCATGCTGCCGGGCTATAGTTCTGCCATTGCCCTTCCGCCGCGCCATGCACACCGCCTACATCACCCACCCCAGCTACCTCAAGCACGACATGGGCGCCTGGCATCCGGAAAGCCCCGCACGCCTGCGCGCCATCGACGACCGGCTGCATGCCGCCCACCTGTTCGACTTTCTGGCGCACCACGAGGCTCCGCGGGTGCAGCGCAGCCAACTGCTGCGGGTGCATGACGGCGCCTACGTCGACTTCATCGAGGCCGCCTCGCCCTGTGAAGGGCTGCACGTGCTCGATCCCGACACCAGCATGAACCCGCACACCCTGGACGCCGCCTGCCACGCGGCTGGCGGCGCAGTGATGGCAGTCGACCGGGTAATGCAGGACGCGGTCGCCAACGCCTTCGTCGCCTGCCGCCCACCCGGTCACCACGCCGCCCGCAACCAGGCCATGGGATTCTGCATCTTCAACAACGTCGCTGTGGCCGCCGCGCACGCGCTCGAACAACACGGCCTGGAACGGGTTGCCATCGTCGATTTCGACGTCCATCACGGCAACGGAACCGAGGACATTTTCCGCGACGACTCCCGGGTGATGCTGTGCTCGACCTTCCAGCACCCCTTCTACCCCTTCCGCGGCACCGACACATCCAGCGAGCATATCGTCAACGTCCCGCTGCCCGCCGGCACCGCGGGCCCTGCCTACCGTGAGGCCTTCGCCACGCGGATCATGCCGCGCCTGGAAGAATATCGCCCGCAGATGCTGTTTTTCTCGGCCGGCTTTGACGGCCACCGCGAGGACGACATGGCGCAGTTCGGTCTGGTGGAAGCGGATTACGTCTGGATCACCGAGCAGGTGATGGGGGTGGCCGCGCGCCATGCCGGCGGGCGCATCGTTTCCGTGCTCGAAGGCGGCTACGATCTGAGTTCGCTGGGGCGCAGCGTGGCCGCTCACATCAAGACCCTGGCAGCGTTATAAGGCGCGCCCGACTCCCGGCGAAAAACGGGCGCTCCCCATAGGCAGCGCCCGTCTTCGTTCCGCTCCCCCTCAATACTTCTGGGTCAGGCCCTTCTGCTCGGAAAAATAGGTGGCCAGATCCTCCATGTCGGTGTCGGACAGCGACTGCACCATCGCCCCCATGATGGGATTCGTGCGCTTGCCGATCTTGTATTCGTGCAGCGCCTGGAGGAGATAGTCGCGATGCTGGCCCGCCAGTCGGGGAAAACTCGTCACCGTGCTGTTTCCGTCCGGACCGTGACAGCCTGCACAGGTGGTGGATTTGGCCTTGCCGGCTTCGTAACTGCCCTCGGCGTGAACCGGAAGCGAAACGGCCAGCGCTGCGGCGAGAATGAGCGTTATTTTCATGATATCTCCTCTCAATTGGCCGGGCCGGTGTACGACGACTCGTAGTAGGCTGCGATATCCTCCATGTCCTGCTCGGACAGACTGCTCGCGATGCTCTTCATGCCGGGGTTGTTACGTTCACCATCCCTGTAGGCTTTGAGCGCCGCTACGATATAATCCGCATGCTGTCCGCCGAGCTTGGGGACGCTGTACACGTAGGGATAAGCGGTCCGCCAGCCGGGAATGCCGTGGCAACCTTCGCACATCGACGTTTTGAGTTGTCCGGCCTTGGGGTCGCCCGCTGCCTGAACCGGCACGGCCAACACCAGCAGCACGGACGCGCACAGCGTCATCGTGGTGAGTTTCATCTTCCTCGCTCTCTCTGGTTGAGTTGTTGTCGGGTCCCCCGTCTGACGCAGGGCTTGCTCCCGATTATAAAACCGGTCAGGTGAACCGACGACCGCGCGTTGCCTAAAAAATCCTTTTATGACAAAGGGTTGTAACATTATCAGCTAATATGCTTCTGGAGTCTGTGTGATCGATCTCAAGGCCTGCCCACTCTGGCTTTACCGCTTCCTGCCCTTCCTGCGCTGGTGGCCCAGCGTCAATTCGCAAACGGCCAAGGCTGATGCCATTGCCGCACTGACCGGCGCGATGGTCGTCCTGCCGCAGGCGGTGGCGTTCGCCACCATTGCCGGCCTGCCGCCCGAATACGGCCTGTATGCAGCGATGGTGCCCGCCGTCATCGGCGCCCTGTGGGGCTCGAGCTGGCACCTGGTGTCGGGGCCGACCACGGCAATCTCGATCGTGGTATTCGCCTCGATCAGCCCGCTGGCCGAACCCGGCAGCGCGCACTACATCGGCCTGGTGCTGACGATCACCCTGCTGACCGGCCTGATCCAGCTGGGGATGGGGATCGCGCGGCTGGGCGTGCTGGTCAACTTCATTTCCCATACGGTCATCATCGGTTTCACCGCCGGCGCGGCCCTGCTCATCGCCTCCAGCCAGATCAAGAACTTCTTCGGCATGGCCATCCCGCGCGGCGCCCATTTCCACGAAGTGCTGATCCATTTCGGCAGCCACATCCTGGACATTAATCTCTGGGTGATGACGGTGGGGGTGGCGACCCTGGCATCGGGTATCCTTGCCAAGCGCTATCTCAAGAAGCTGCCGTACATGATCGTCGCCATGGTGGTCGGCAGCCTCGCGGCGGCCGCCTTCAACGAGCAATACGGCAGCGACGTGACCGGCATCCGCACCGTCGGCGCGCTGGTGGCCTCGTTCCCGCCGCTGTCGATACCCGATTTCTCGCTTGAGGCCATCAAGCAGACCATTTTCCCCGCCACCATCATCGCCATCCTGGCGCTGACCGAAGCGGTGGCGATCGCGCGTTCGGTCGCGATCAAGTCCGATCAGCGCATCGACAGCAACCAGGAGTTCATCGGTCAGGGGCTGTCCAACATCGCCGGCAGCTTCTTCTCCGGTTATGCCTCCAGCGGCTCGTTCAACCGTAGCGGCGTGAACTACGCGTCGGGCGCAAAGACGCCGCTCGCCGCCGCCATGTCGGCGGTGTTCCTGCTGCTGATCGTGCTGCTGGTCGCGCCGCTGGCGGCGTACCTGCCGGTGCCGGCGATGGCGGCCATCCTGTTCATCGTCGCCTACGGCCTGATCGATTTTCACCACATGGGCGAAATCCTCAAGCGCCATAAGCGCGAGCGCATCATTCTCCTCATCACCTTCATCGGCACTCTGATCGATCTGGAGAAGGGTATCTTCCTCGGCATCCTGGTGTCGCTGCTGTTCTACCTGTACCGCACCTCGCGGCCGTCGATCCGCGAACTGGTGCCACTGGCCGCAGAGCGCAACAACCCGCTGCGCAAGTTCGCGCCGCTCGAGGACACCTCGCCCACCTGCCCGCAGATGGCCATCCTCAGCGTGGAAGGCTCGATTTTCTTCGGCGCGACCGAGTATGTGCAGCAGTATTTCCGCAACGTCGACGAAGCCAGTCCCGATAAAAAGAATCTGCTGCTGGCCTCGCGCGGAATCGGCTTTGTCGACCTGGCGGGCGCCGAACTGCTGGGCAAGGAAGCCACCCGGCGGCGCAAGATGGGCGGCGGCCTGTATCTGGTCGGCGTGCAGCCCGATTTGTGCGAGATGCTGCGCCGCAGCGGCCAGGTCGACGCCGTGGGCGACGAGCAGATCTTCCAGCACAAGGGCGACGCCCTGAAGACCATCTACCCGCGACTCGACAACGAGATCTGCCGCACCTGCACGGCGCGGATCTTCCATGAATGCAACGTCGCGCTGCCGGATGGCACACCGCGCGAAGCAGCCGGCTAATCGCCGCGCCGTACCGGCGCTTTAGCCGGCGAGCATCTCCGCGGCGTGCTGCCGCGTGGTGGCCGTGATTTTGAGGCCGCCCAGCATGCGTGCGATCTCCTCCACGCGGGCGTCCGCTTCGAGCAATTCGATATTGGATGAGACGAAGCTGCCGTTCGCCTGCTTGGCCACGCGCAAGTGCTGCGCGCCACGCGCCGCCACCTGCGGCAGGTGGGTGATGACCAGCACCTGACGGGTCTCGCCCAGTTTCGCCAGTTGGCGCCCCACCGCTTCGGCCACGCTGCCGCCGATACCGACGTCGACCTCGTCGAATATCAGCGTCGGCACCCCGGCCATGCCCGACAGAGCGGTCTGGATCGCCAGGCTGATGCGCGACAGTTCGCCGCCCGACGCCACCTTGCCCAAGGGTCCCGGCGGCAGGCCGGGATGGCTGGCGACCAGAAAACTTGCGTCTTCCAGCCCGTGTACGCGCGGTTCGCTGACGGGCTGCAGAACGATCTCGAGATGGCCGCCGGCCAGCGCGAGTTCGTGCATCGCCGCCGTCACCTGTTTCGACAGCGCGGCAGCCGCCTTGCGGCGCTGTGCGCCGAGGCGTTTCGCTTCGCCCTCGTAGTGCGACCAGGCGGCGTCTTCGCCCGCCTGCAGCGCGTCGAGGTCGTCGCTGGCGGCCAGTTCGGCCAGCCGCGCCTGAAACTGCTCGAGCAGACCGGCCAGCGCCTCCGGCTGCACCCGATGCTTGCGCGCCAGCCGGTGCATGTCGCCGAGCAGGCGATCGAGTTCGGCGAGCCGCTCGGGATCGAGGTTCAGGTGGTCGGCGTAGCG
>JBLMYH010000046.1:0-2742 GCA_050258175.1 Hyphomicrobiaceae bacterium | reverse complement strand
GGAGATCACGGGAGTGGGCGTGTACTCGTCCGCATCCGCGAGCATGACCTCCACGCCGTTGGCCGCCAGCACTTCGAGCGCACTGGCATAGGCCGGCTCGGAAAGCGCATGCGTGTCGATTCCGAGAAAGAGTGGTCCATCGATACCCTGCTGCCTGCGGTAATCACAAATGGCCTGGCTGATGGCGAGCACATGCCATTCGTTGAAGCTGTGCTCGACCGCGGAGCCTCGATGTCCCGACGTACCGAACGCGACGCGTTGCCCAGGCTCCTTGGGGTCCGGAATGTTGCTGTAGTAGGCCGTGATGAGTCTCGGCACATTGATCAGCATGGCCGGCTGAGCGGGTTTCCCTGCCAATGGGCTTATTTTCATTGCCGTACCTCGTGGGCTTGTCATTCTGCACATCCAGCCGGGGGCCAGCCGCGGCGGCCTTACTGCTTTGATGCCTGACTCGGTATTCGTTCCCTCGCCCGTCGACAAAAAGGCGCGGCGGTCACCAGGCGGGGCGACGCCCGCATCGGCTCGGCTTATCCATTTGCGCTGCCGCCCCTGTTGCTCCAGTTGCATCGGGCCCGCCCACGGCACCTTGCGTTCTTGGCGCCCATCGTGCGTCCGGATGATTCGGCAGCTGCCAAGCGGCCGTTGACGCAAAATTCAGCAGACGTTCTATTCTGGACTTTGCAGAGATGCGGTACCTCCCGCTGCTACCATGCCCGTCCACAACGCCGACATCGCCCGCCTCTTCGAGGAAATCGCCGACCGTCTGGAAATCCAGGGGGCCAATCCGTTCCGCATCCGCGCCTATCGCAACGCCGCACGCAGCCTCGGCGAACTGCCGCAGGAGGCACGCGCACTGCTGGAAAAAGGCGAGGACCTGACCCGGCTGCCCGGCATCGGCAGCGATCTCGCGGCCAAGGTCCGCGAGATCGTCGCCACCGGACGCTGCAGCCTGCTCGAGCGATTGCGGCGCGAACTGCCGCCCGCCGTCACCGAACTGCTGCAGATTCCGGGGCTGGGACCAAAGCGGGTCAAGGCGCTCTATCACGACCTCGCGGTGCAGACCGTCGAGCAGCTGTACCGCGCCGCACGTGACGGCCGCATCCGTGCCCTGCCCGGCTTCGGCGAAAAGACCGAGCTCAACATCCTGCAGGCGGTGGAGGCCCACGTCGCCCAGGCGCATCGTTTTAAGCTGGCGGTAGCGGCCCAGTATGCCGGAGCGCTCACCGCGTTTCTGCAGGCCGTTCCCGGCGTGCAACAGGTGACGGTCGCGGGCAGCTTCCGCCGCATGCGCGAGACAGTGGGCGACCTGGACATCCTGGTCAGCGCGGCAGCCGGCAGCCCGGTGATGCTCCAATTCACCGCCTACGACGAAGTCGCCGACGTGCTGTCGGCCGGTGCCACGCGCGCCAGCGTCGTGCTGAAGAGCGGCCTGCAGGTCGACCTGCGGGTGGTCGAACCCCAGGCCTACGGTGCGGCGCTGCATTACTTCACCGGCTCCAAGGCGCACAACATCGCGATTCGCCGCATCGCGCAGAAACACGGACTGAAGATCAACGAATACGGGGTGTTCCGCGGGACCGAACGGATTGCCGGCGACGACGAGGCCTCGGTCTACCGCAGCGTCGGCCTGCCGTTCATTCCGCCGGAACTGCGCGAGGACCACGGCGAAATCGAGGCGGCACGCGACGGACGCTTGCCGAACCTGGTGCAATTGTCTGACCTGCGCGGTGACCTGCACGCCCACACCAAGGCCACGGATGGCCACGACAGCCTGCATGAGATGGCGGCCGCGGCCCGGTCTTTCGGACTGGACTATCTCGCCATCACCGAACATTCGCGCCGCCTCGGCGTGGCCCATGGTCTCGATCCGCTGCGGCTGGCTCGCCAGTGCGACGAGATCGACCGCCTCAACGCGGAACTCGCCGGCATCACGCTGCTGAAGGGCATCGAGGTCGACATCCTGGAGAACGGCGGACTCGACCTGCCGGACGACGTGCTGGGCCGCCTCGACCTCGTGGTAGGCGCAGTGCACAGCCAGTTCAACCTGTCACGCGCGCGGCAGACCGTACGCATCCTGCGCGCGATGGACCATCCCCATTTCACGCTGCTGGCGCATCCCAGCGGACGCCTGATCGAACAGCGCGAGCCCTACGACGTCGACATGCTGCGCATCATCCGCCATGCCAGGGAGCGCGGCTGCTTTCTCGAACTCAACGCGCACCCGGAGCGCCTGGATTTGCTGGACACCCACTGCCAGATGGCCAAGGAGGAAGGCGTGCTGGTCAGCGTCAATTCCGACGCGCACAGCCGCTTCGATTTTTCCAATCTCAGGTACGGCGTCGGCCAGGCCAGGCGCGGCTGGCTGGAAAAGGAAGACGTGCTCAACACCCGCCCGCTGGCGGCGCTGCGGCGCCTGCTCAGCCGCACCCTATGAAGGCCTGCTGGCTGACACAATCAGGCGGCCAGAATCCTTGCCCGGACTGAAAAGTCACCTACAGTGAGTAGTCGAGCGGCGCTGTGCAAGGACGCGGCGCTCCGCGCCCCTGGGGCAATCGATCACGCGGGAGACCCTCATGAAATCAGGAACGCGCAAAACCAGAGCACGGCTTGCCGCCTTGCTGCTCGGTGTTGCAGCGCTGCCCGCCTGCGCCGCCGAGCGTGAAGGGATGTCCGAGGCGAGCACGTCCTTCAAGGACTATGACAGCAACAAGGATGGCTTCCTTTCCCTTGATGAGTTCAAGG
>JBLMYH010000045.1:0-4715 GCA_050258175.1 Hyphomicrobiaceae bacterium | reverse complement strand
CCTGCGGACGCAGTTCCAGATAGGCGCGGTAGCGCGGTACGGCAGCGTCCTTCTTGCCGCTACGCGAACTGGCGCGGGCCAGGCCGAGCAGCGCGTCGGCATCGCGGGGCGCCGCGGCCAGTACGCGCCCGAAGCTGTCGATCGCCACGGCGTAGTAGCCGGTCCAGATGGCCACTTCGCCGCGTTCGCGCAGGTAGGTCAGGTTGTTCGGCTCGAGTTCGACTGCACGCGCGATGGCCGCCAATGCCCCCGGGCCTTTCTGGATCGCTGCATATGCCTGCGCAAGCTTGTAATGCAGCCGCGCGTCCATCGGGGCGTACCTCACCGCTTCACGCAGCGCCTCCGCGGCGCCGGCAGGGTCTTTGAGCCGTGTGGCGCGAATGTCGGCGATGCGTTCCCACAGGTTCGCCTGCGCAGGGTTGGCTTCCAGCGCGCGCTGGTAGATTGCCACCGCATCGGGCCAGTGGCCCTGCATCTCGGCGCGCAGGCCGGCATCGGGAACGGATTGGGCGGCAGCCAGAGACGACGCCGTCGCGAGCAAAGCCAGGACAATGATCGAATGCAGCTTCATTTGCGCCACCGCCGGTTACGGAAGATCCACAGGTCGGCGGCGAAGCGGCCGATCGTGACGAGGTCGAACAGCAGCACGGCATAACGCAGCGGCATCACCAGCAGGCTCTTGAAGAGATACTCCAGCCGGTGACCTTTGGCCACCGTAACCAGGATGCCGGTACCGATGGTGGTCTCCAAAATGAGCGTGATCGCCAGCGCTTCCCACAGTTGCAGCAGGATCATGATCAGCAGGGCGGTCGGGAATGCCACTTTCTCGAACGCCGACATGAACAGCACCCAGCCGATCGGACGGCCGTATTGGCGCGTGTAGTCGGCCCCAAAAGGCTGGCGGTACTGCTCGAAATGCACGCGTTTGTCCGCGGGGCCCCCCGCCAGTTGAGCGGTTTCCTTCCTCTTGCGGCGGTAGCGCTTGAAGGCCTTGAACGGGCTGCGCATCAGGTCGTCGAAGTAATAGCAGCTCTGCAGGAAGGACGAGGACCATAGGTAGATCTGCCCCGGCACCCGGCCGACCTCGGGCTCCTGCGAGCGGGCATAGACGTCGGTGACCTGGATGTTGCGGTAGCCGCTGTCGTTCATGGCGAAGCCGATGAAGATGTCCTCCGAGTTGGTGAGGTCATCGCCGAGGATCGGCTCGTAGCGGTCGAACACCAGGGTCTTCAGCACGCTGCGGCGGTAGGCGACGGCGCAGCCGACCGGATTGAGAATGCTGCCGAAGATGGTCAGCTGGCCCAGGTATACGAATTTCTGCAGGAAGTAATACAGCACGTCGCGGTACATGTTGGTGATGCCGCGCTGCAGGTGGTGGAACCAGCCCACCTTGGGATAGATGGTCGCTTCGGGGTGGGATTTGAGGAAGGTTTGCAGGGCCTCGGTCTGCAGCATGGCGCGGCGGTCCCGGTCGCGCAGCGGCAGCACGGTGCCGCAGGCGCTGGCGATGCCGGCGCCCTTGTAGAGTTCCTCGACCACGCGGTCGATGTAGTTGTCCGACTCCAGCACGGTATCACCGTCGAGAATGAATTCGACGTCGGAATCGAACTCGCGCGATTGGCGTTTCAGGGTCGGCGTCTTGCCGATCGATTGCGCGCGCTTGATCGCGATCAGATCCATGCCGTTGAGGTCACAGAAGGTCCGGGCATATTCGACCGTGCGGTCGCGGCTGCCGTCGTCGATCAGGATGATGCGCGTGGGCTTGCGGGTCTGGCGCGCCAGCGCGGCCAGGCACAGCGGGATATTGCTTTCCTCGTTGAAGGCCGGAATGACCACGTCGACCGTGGCGTCGCGCCAGTCTTCAGCCGGATTGGGAAGGGTCTTGTCCGGCCCGTGGGCGAGACCGATGAGGCTCAGCACCGTGTTGGGGCTGAGGATGAAGTAGGGTGTCGTCGCCATGGCGGGCTATTCTAGGCGACGCGCAGTCTTTTCGCGCGTTCCCTCGCGATCAGCTCATCTAGTGTGTCGACCAGGCGCCATTCGGGATCGAAGCCGGTGAGTGCCCGCAGCTTGTTGAGCATCGGCCGCCGGTGCGTGACGTCTTCGAATTCCTCGCCGTACGCGTCCTTGTAGGAAATAAAGTGCAACGGCGAGCCGCTGTGGGCGCGCTGCACGATCAGCTCGGCCAGGTCGCGAATGGGAATTTCCTGGTCATTACCGACGTTCACGACCTCACCCCACGCCTCCGGGCAGCCGGCCAGGCGGTCCAGAGCTACCACGGTGTCGCGCACATCGCAGAAGGAGCGCGTCTGGTTGCCTTCGCCGTAGACGGTAAGCGGTTCGTTGTTGACCGCCTGCTTGACGAAGCGGGGAACCACCATGCCGTAATGGCCCACCTGGTTTGGCCCGATGGTATTGAACAGCCGTACAACCACGATATTCAGGCCGTATTTGCGGGCATAGGAAAAGGCGAGGAACTCGTCGGCCAGCTTGGTTACGGCGTAGGCCCAGCGCAAGCGGCCAGCGGATGGCAGCACAATGTAATCGGTCTCGGCGAAGCTGCCGGTGGTGTTGAAGCCGTATACCTCGGAGGTCGAGGCGATGACGACCTGCGGGTTCCAGCCGCCGAGATGGATGGCGCGCAGAATCCGCTCGGTTCCGGTCATGTTGGTTGCCATCACGGCCACCGGGTCTTCCAGCACTTTTTTTACGCCGACGACCGCGGCCAGGTGGTAGATGCGGTCGGCCCAGGCGACGGCCTTGTCGAGGCCATTCCAATGCAGGATGTCGGCCTCGGCGAAGCGGAAGGCGGGATTGCCGCGAAAGGGATCGAGGTTCGCAAGAGAGCCGGTGCTCAGGTTGTCCACCACATAAACCTGATCGCCGTTCGCCAGATGGCGCTCCGCCAGGTGCGATCCGATGAATCCTGCGCCGCCGGTGATCAAAACATGCATCGTGTACTTCTCCGAGTTTTCGCCAGTCCCTGCCGAACGCCTAACAGGTGGCATTGAGATCAAAATTTAAGTCGCAATAAAAACAAAGAGTTGTTTTGTTGTCTTGCCGTCATGACCGCCCCTGTGCCGACTGCAGCAAGGAGCGTACCAATTCGGCGCGTACCATAAGGATACGGCAAGGCACCTTTTGGGTGCATTCGTGTCCTCATCTATCGGGCAATAAATGAGATGTATTGGCCCCCAGGGAATTTTTGGCGCATTTTTGGGGCAGCGTTCTGGTTCGTCATTTGAGCGTCACCAATTTTTCCTATGGTTAATCAAGCGCCGCCGCTTCGTCGGCGTAAGTTGGCACAGCGGTTGCTTAATGAAGACTGGGCGGCACTGAACGTCGCAGCCAAGTGGTGCGGCACTGTCCAGTAGGGAGGAACACTGCATGGCTTCATCGGTATTCGCGGAAGAGAAACAGGATGACACGACGGGGCCGTTGCATCGCCCGATCTGCCGTCAGTTGAAGGCACATCAGGCGGCCATGGCGACGGTGCACATGCGCGACCTGTTTGCAGCCGACCCGGCGCGCTTCGAGCGGTTTTCGCTGCAGGTGGGCGAACTGTTGCTCGATTATTCGAAAAATCGCATCACCGACGAGACCATGAGCCTGCTGGTGAGGCTGGCCGAGGAGGCGGACGTGGCCAGCTGGCGCGAACGCATGTTCAGCGGCGACAAGATCAACAACACCGAAAACCGCGCAGTGCTGCATGTGGCCCTGCGCAACCGCAGCAATCGCCCGGTCATCGTCGACGGCGAGGACGTGATGCCCAAGGTGAACGCGGTGATCGAGCGCATGGGTGCGTTCGCCGAGCGGGTGCGCAGCGGCGAGTGGCGCGGCTACACCGGCGAGCGCATCACCGACATCGTCAACATTGGCATCGGCGGCTCCGACCTCGGCCCGCAGATGGTCTACCAGGCGCTGAAGCCTTACCGCCATCCGCGCCTGAAGGTGCACTTCATTTCCAACATCGATGGCGCGCACGTGAAGGAAACGCTGGAGGCGCTGAACCCGGAAACGACGCTGTTCATCGTTTCGTCCAAGACCTTCACCACGCAGGAGACGATGACCAACGCGAACTACGCGCGCGCATGGTTCCTGGCGCAGTCACAGGCGGAGAAGCACATCGCCCGGCATTTCGTGGCGGTGTCGACCAATCGCGATGCGGTCACCGCATTCGGTATCGACCCCGCCAACATGTTCGAATTCTGGGACTGGGTGGGGGGGCGCTATTCGCTATGGTCGGCGATCGGGTTGTCGAGCGTGCTTGCGGTGGGAGCGGAGCGTTTTCTCGAGCTGCTGGAAGGCGCCCACGCCATGGACGAGCATTTCCGCCATGCGCCGCTGGCCGCCAACATGCCGGTGATCCTGGCGCTGCTGGGTGTCTGGTACAACAACTTCTTCGGCGCCGAATCGCACGCGATCCTGCCGTACGACCACTATTTGCGCAGCCTGCCGGCCTACCTGGAGCAGGCCGACATGGAATCGAACGGAAAGTCGGTCGACCGCGACGGCAACGCCGTCGACTACCCCACCGGCGCGATCGTCTGGGGCGCCACCGGCATCAACGGCCAGCATGCGTTCTATCAACTGCTGCACCAGGGCACCAAGATGATCCCGGCCGACTTCATCGTGTCGGTCGAGTCGCATACCGAGCTGCAGGAACACCACGACATCCTGATCGCCAATTTCCTGGCGCAGACCGAGGCGCTGAT
>JBLMYH010000044.1:0-7757 GCA_050258175.1 Hyphomicrobiaceae bacterium | reverse complement strand
CCGTGCTGCTGATCGCCCCGGTGACCCTGCTGATCACCGACGCCCTGCGTATCAGCCCGTACCCCTACCTGTTCTCGGTGATTTTCGCTTCCAACATCGGCGGCACCGCCACCCTGATCGGGGATCCGCCCAACATCATGATCGGCTCGGCGGCCAAGCTTACCTTCAACGATTTTCTGTTCAATCTGGGGCCTGTCGCCGCCGCCGTCATGGCGCTGACGCTGATCCCGATCTATCTCATGTGGGGACGCAGGCTGTCCGCCACTGCCGAAGACCGCGCCCTGGTGATGGCATTCAACGAACGCGAATCCATTACCGACGCGCGCCTGCTGAAGCAATCGCTGTCCGTCATCGCGCTGGTGATCGCGGGCTTCGTGCTGGCGCACGCCATCGGCCAGGAACCCGGCACCATCGCGATGTTTGGCGCGGCGCTGCTGCTGCTGCTGCGCGTCTATGACAAGAAGGCCGAAGAGCAGTCGCATGCCGTCCACCACACCTTCGGCGAAGTCGAATGGGTCACCATCTTCTTTTTTGTCGGGCTGTTCGTGGTGGTGGCGGGTATCGAGAAAGCAGGTGCGCTGGAGCTGCTGGCGCACAAGATCGTCGAGTGGACCGGCGGCGATTTCACCGCCACCACCTATACCATCCTGTGGGTGTCGGCCGTGCTCTCCGCCGTCGTCGACAACATTCCCTTCGTCGCCACCATGATCCCGGTGATCCAGAGCATGGGCAACGTTTTCACGCCGGCGCAGATCGACATCCTGTGGTGGTCGCTGTCGCTGGGCGCCTGCCTTGGCGGCAACGGGACACTGGTCGGGGCCTCGGCCAATCTCGTGGTGGCGGGCCTCGCCGAGCGCGCCGGCCAGCCGGTACGCTTTCTGCCCTTCATGCTGATGGCCTTTCCGCTTATGCTGGCGAGCATCGCCGTGGGCAGTCTCTACCTGTGGCTGCGGTATCTCTGAGGCGTAACCGCCGAGGGCCGGGATTACGTCTACATTGGGAGGATGAACCCGCGTCATCTTCTACCGCGCTTCACGCTGTGGGTCTGTCTGCTCCTGCTGCCCTTTTCCGCAAGCGCGGCCACCGTGCGGGTATTGACGGTGCAGGGCGCGATCAGCCCGGCCAGCGCCGACTATCTGGTGCGCGGCCTTAACCGGGCGATCGAAGACAAGGCCGACCTGGTCGTGGTCGAGATGGACACCCCGGGCGGCCTGGACACCGCGATGCGCGACATTATCAAGGCCATCCTCGCTTCACCGGTTCCGGTCGCCACCTATGTCTACCCCAGGGGCGCGCGCGCCGCCAGTGCCGGCACCTACATCCTGTATGCCAGCCACATCGCGGCCATGGCGCCGGCCACCAACCTGGGCGCCGCGACGCCGATCGAACTGGGATCGGCGGAGGACAAGTCGGGCGCCACCCGGATGCACAAGGTCATGCAGGACGCCGCGGCCTACATCCGCGGCCTGGCGGAGTTGCGCGGGCGCAATGCGCAATGGGCTGAACGGGCAGTGCGCGAGGCGGTCAGCCTACCCGCGTCCGAGGCACTGAAGCTGAACGTGATCGACCTCATTGCGCCGGACCTGGATGACCTGCTGCGACAACTGAACGGCCGCCGCATCAGGCTTAACGACCGGACCGTCACGCTGGACACGTCCCATGCCACTATCGAGCGCGTCATGCCTGACTGGCGCAGCCGCTTGCTGACGGTGATCGGTGACCCGAGCATTGCCTACATCCTGATGCTGCTCGGCATCTACGGGTTGATCTACGAGTTCGCCAATCCCGGCATGCTGCTTCCGGGCGTGGTCGGCGGCATCTGCCTGCTGCTCGGGCTGTTCGCGATGCAGGTCATGCCGATCAACTATGCCGGACTGGCACTGATGCTGCTGGGCTTCGTCTTCATGATTGCGGAGGCCTTCGTGCCCAGCTTCGGCGCGCTCGGGCTGGGCGGCATCGCCGCGTTCATCATCGGCTCGGTCATGCTGATCAACACCGATCTGCCCGGATACGGGCTGCCGTGGACGCTGATCATTCCCGTGGCGATGGCCAGCGCGCTGTTCAGTTTTTTCGTCGCGAGCCTGGCGTTGCGCGCGCGCCGGCGACCGGTGGTAACGGGAGCCGAGGAAATGATCGGCGCCACCGGCGAGACCCTGGAAGACATCGAATTCGAAGGCTGGGCGCGCGTGCACAGCGAACGCTGGCGCGTGCGCAGCAAGGTCCCGCTTCCACGCGGCAGCCCGATCCGCGTCCGCGCGCGTCACGACCTCATACTCGACGTTGAACCCTGGCAAGGAGAAAAGCATGTTTGAATTCAGCGGCTTCACCATCGTGTTTCTGGTCGTCGCGCTGCTGGCCGCGAGCCTGCGAATCCTGCGCGAGTACGAGCGCGGCGTGGTGTTCATGCTCGGACGCTTCTGGCGGGTGAAGGGGCCGGGGCTGGTGGTCATCATCCCCGGTATCCAGCAGATGGTGCGGGTGGATTTGCGCACCGTGGTGTTCGACGTTCCGAGCCAGGACGTGATCTCGCACGACAACGTCTCGGTGAAGGTGAACGCGGTGGTGTATTTCCGCGTCGTCGACCCGGCCAAGGCGATCCTGCAGGTGGAGGACTACCTGAACGCCACCAGCCAGCTGGCGCAGACGACGCTGCGCGCGGTGCTGGGCAAGCACGAGCTTGACGAGATGCTGGCCGAGCGCGAGCGCCTCAACCAGGACATCCAGCAATGGCTCGACACCCAGACTGACGCCTGGGGCATCAAGGTCTCCAACGTCGAGATCAAGCATGTCGACATCGACGAATCGATGATACGCGCGATCGCCCGGCAGGCCGAAGCCGAGCGCGAGCGGCGCGCCAAGGTGATCCATGCCGAGGGCGAGTTGCAGGCCTCCGAGAAACTGCTGGCAGCCGCGGAAATCCTCTCCGCCAGGCCGCAGGCCATGCTGCTGCGCTATCTGCAGACGATCTCCGACATCGCAAACGACAAGACCAACACCATCGTCTTCCCGCCGGGGGATCTGCTGAACATGCTGCAGCGCGGCATGAAACCCGGCGAGTGAAACGACCCCACCGGAAAACTCTGGACCCGTGCGGGTGGCATGCCGCGCCGCATCACGGTATGCTCACCGGCAATCCCGGGGTCCCCGGGAACTCGTATCGGCCAGACAGGCTCTGAGCTGGTACATTGTTTCGAATGTACGAGGAGGTCAGATGAACCCGCAAGTCACCACCCTGGGCCGCAGCCGGTCCGCTGCCCTGTCGACCAACAAGGTCGTCCGCAATACCTACATGCTGCTGTCCATGACGCTGGCATTTTCCGCCGTGACCGCAGGCGCCGCGATGGCCCTGCACCTGCCGCATCCCGGCATCATCCTCACCCTGGTCGGCTACTACGGCCTGCTGTTCCTGACGACCAAATTCCGCGACAGCGGCCTCGGCATCGCCTTCGTGTTCGGCCTCACCGGCTTCATGGGCTACACGCTTGGCCCCATCCTTAGCGCCTATCTGGCGATGCCCAACGGCTCGCAGGTGGTGATGATGGCGATGGGCGGTACCGCCGCGATCTTCCTCGGCCTGTCGGCCTATGCCCTGACCTCGCGCAAGGATTTCAGCTTCATGGGCGGCTTTCTCATGGTCGGCATCCTGGTCGCCTTCCTTGCCGGGCTGGGCGCGATCTTCTTCCATATGCCCGCGCTGTCGCTGGCGGTTTCGGCGATGTTCGTGCTCCTGATGTCAGGCCTCATCCTGTATGAGACCAGCAATATCATCCACGGCGGTGAAACCAACTACATCATGGCAACGGTCACCCTGTTCGTGGCCATCTTCAACCTGTTCACCAGCCTGCTGAGCCTGCTGGGTTTCGCCAACAACGACTGATCGGCGATGTCTGCGGCAAACGAAACGGCGTCTTCAGGGACGCCGTTTTTTATCGACACCCACTGCCATCTCGACGCGGCCGAGTTCGACGCGGACCGTGACGCCGAATATGCGCGCGCCGTCGCCGCGGGTGTCACCCTGCAGATCGTCCCGGCGGTCAGCCGCGACAACTTCGCTGCCGTGGCCGCCACCTGTGAACGCTATGAAGGATGCCTGCCCGCCTGGGGGCTGCATCCGATGTATGTCGGGGTCCATCGCCCGGAGCATCTCGTCGACCTGCGCGCGCAGATCGAGGCGCAGCACCCGCTGGCGGTGGGCGAAATCGGGCTCGACCTGTTCGTGCGCGGCCTCGACTACGCCACCCAGGAATTCTTCTACGTCGAACAACTGAAGATCGCGCAGGCCTACGACCTGCCGGTGCTGCTGCATTGCCGCAAGGCGAACGACGAACTGCTGAAGCACCTGCGCAAGATCAAGGTGCGCGGCGGCATCGCGCACGCATTCAACGGCAGCCCCCAGCAGGCAGCCGAATTCATCAAACTGGGCTTCAAGCTGGGCTTCGGCGGTGCTTTCACCTGGCCGCGCGCCAACAATCTGCGGCGGCTCGCGGTCGATCTGCCGCTCGATGCCATCGTGCTGGAAACCGATAGCCCCGACATTCCGCCGGTGTGGATCGGTCGCGGGCGCAATGCGCCAGGCGAGTTGCCGCGCATTGCCCGGACACTGGCCGAACTGCGCGGCCTCGACCTCGAGGCGGTGGCCAGCGCGACCACGCGCAACGCGCGTGCGCTATTCGGGCTGAACTAACTGGCGTAGCCGAAGTTACCCACCCACTCGCCCCGGCGATAATCGATGCTCAGCCAATTGGGCACGTAAGGGCGCGGATTCTCGAGCGGAAAGCCTTCGGAAGGCGGACTTGCGCCGCCTTCCGCCACGCTGCAGCGCCGGGTCATGATGGGCTTGAAGCGTACCGCCAGGCGGTCGCTGACAGGGGTGGAAGCCTCCGCTGCTTCGCCGAAGCGAACCCGTTTGCGCAGCAGGCAGGAAAACAGCAGTTCCATTTCGGCCACCAGCGGCTTGTCGCGCAAGGCGAGCGCCTTCTGCGCCGCCGCGGTGAGTCGGACCTCCAGCGATTTGTCGTGCAAGGTAATGTTCATAGCAAGGGCCCCTGATGACATCATCCGTACCCGTCCTTTACGGCCATGCCCGGGCCTTGCTGTAGGGCTGCGCGGCACGCAGCCGGTAGACGCCTCAGAAATCGCGCTCGACCTTGAAGCCGTTGATGACGATGTCGCCCGCTACCATACGTGCGCCATGATTTACCGCATCGAGGATGTCGCCGTCGGACCAACCGGCCTCGCGCGCAGCCTGCAGGTCGGCGGACGTCACGCCGCTGGAATCGCGGGTCATCTTCAGCACCAGGCCAAGCAGGATCTTTTCCGGGCCACTCAGCGGACTGTCGTCGAAGTTCGCGCGCGTGGCCGCGACCTGCTCGGGGGTCCAGCCAGCCGCGTTGATCAGCATGCCGGCATTCATGTCGATGCAGTAATCGCAATGGCCAGATTGCGAAACCAGCATCCTGATGCACGCCGTCAGCGGCAGGGACAGCGTCGGATGCTGCATCACGCTGCCGTAGTACTCCCATTGGTGCTTCAACAGGAAGGGATTGGCGCTGAACACCTGGATGGAGGTCGGGACGTGCCCCCATGCGTTCCGGATCTGGGCATAAATTTCGGCGACTTCGCCGGTTGCGGCTTCGGGCGTAACGGTTTGCAGAATGCTCATCGCTGATGACTCCTATTGCGTTTATATCCAACGCCGGACGCGGGTCTTGTAGTCGCGGTAGGCGTCGCCGAATTTCGCTTCGAGGTGCGCTTCTTCGTGCCGGATCACGCCGAAGCGAATCGTGATCCAGATCAGGGGGGCGAACGCGAGCGGCCAGAACGTGCCCAGCAGGAGCGACACGCCCGACAGCAGGAACCAGTCGCCGAGGTAGATCGGGTTGCGGCTGAAGCGGAACGGCCCGCGCGTGCACAGGGTCGACGCGCCGCGATACGGATTGACCGTGGTGCGGTGTCGCGCGAAGGTCCACAGCGTCCAGGCGAACAGGGCCAGCCCAAGGCCAATCGCAAGCCAGCCGAGCGGACGCGTCGCCATGCCCAGATTCAGGGGCAGCGCCAGTTCGTTGCGGTCCAGCCACCAGCCGCCAAGCACGGCAGCCGCATAGGGCGCGGGGGGCAAAATCAGCGTGCGCGGACGACGGCCGGCGTCATGCATGGCGATCGGCCATCTGCCCACCGTACCTCGATTTCCGTTCAAATCCCATGGTCGGTTCCCCTTGTGCGGAATCGGCTCTCGCCGGATGTCAGGTCAGCGTTTCAAAGTGTCCAGATAGCGTCCCAACTGCGCGAGGCAGCCCCGGTAAGCGGTGACGGACTGCGTGTTCTTGCTCATGCCGATACAGCCTTCCAGTGCCGAGACGATGAAGAAGGCGATGGCCCCCGCATCGACATCGTGACGCACTTCGCCCGCCGCCTTGCCACGTTCCAGCGCTGCCGCCAGCACGTCGACCCAATCCTGGAACACGCCATTCAACTGCAGCCGGAAGTCCTCGTCCACCGGGCTCATCTCCTGCATCAGATTGTTGAGCGGGCATCCCAGCGTCACCACCGCCGGATCGTCCTCGGCGGCCTTGGCTGCCAGTAGCCCCTGCAGGGCCGCCAATGGCCGCCGCGTGTGTACCAGCGGTTCGAACATCATGGCGGCCAGCCCTGGCCGCACCACCTCCTCGACCACTGCCAGGCCGAGCGCCTTCTTGTCCGGGAAGTGATGATACAGCGCGCCTTTGGTAAGCCCGGTATCCGCAAGGATCTGCGTGATGGAGGCCGCCTGGAAACCGTTGCGATGGATTTCGGCAAACGCGGCCTCCAGCAGTTTTTGTCGGGTAAGGTCAGGGGCTCTGATAGGTGCGTTCATGCATCCAATCATACATACCGGTTGGTATGTGTCAAGCCAAGAATACCGTCTAGCACGGCGACCCATCCAGCTTCTGGCATACACCGATCGCGCCCGCACCATGCGTCAGACCATCCAGCACATGGCCGAGGGCAGCGGGCGAGGTCCAGCCGACCCGCTTGATGCGATCAAAGGGCGCAAGGCCGGCCAGCAGATTCTGCACGGCGGAAGCGCAGAACAGCGGCGGCGTGGCGCCGGCCTCGCCGATGCGCTGCACGATGGCGGCAAAGTTCTGCGGCTGCAGGCGAAAGCGGTAGAAATGGATCTTCGGGCCATCCACCGTCTGGTAGCGCGCGTAATCCGCCAGCGTCGGGCCCGTCCAGGCCTTGTCGCGGCTGCGCGTCCAGATGTAGCTGCCTGCCGGGTCGATCAGCTTCGCTCCGGCAAACAGCCCGGCATGGTTGCCGCCGAGCGCATTTTCGTTGACCACGACCACGACTTCATCCGGCGCAGGCTCGGCCAGCCTGATCACCGCCTCGGGCGGCGCCTCGCTGTACCAATTGGGCGCTTCGTCGGCATACAGTGGACCGGCCGCCAGCAGGACAGTCCACACGAAACCACAGATCGTGCGCCGGATAGGCCACGCCATCTTTCAACGCAGCTCCCGCTGCGTGATAGCGCGCAGAAACTCGTTGCGCTGCTGGTCGCTGTCCCGGAAGCTGCCGGCAAAGGCCTGCGTGACGACGCGCTCGTCGCCGCGCCGGTCCTCGCCCAGCAGCAGGCACAGCTGCTCGGCCTCGACGATGCACGCCGCGCCCTGGGCCTGGCCGTGCGTCACCAGCGCCTCGGCGATGTCGCGCGTCATCCATTCCTGGTAGGTGAAGCGGTGGCCGATGGCGTCGACCATGCGCGCGATGCGCCCGAA
>JBLMYH010000043.1:0-12865 GCA_050258175.1 Hyphomicrobiaceae bacterium | reverse complement strand
TGCCGGTCGTCAAGCTGGGAGACCCCACCAAACTGCGTGTCGGCGAGGAGGTGGCGGCCATTGGCTCACCCTTCGGCTTCGAGAACTCGGTTACCGCGGGCATCGTGTCCGCCAAGGGGCGTTCGCTGCCGTCTGAGACGTATGTGCCGTTCATTCAGACCGATGTGCCGATTAATCCCGGCAACTCGGGTGGGCCGTTGTTCAACATGAAGGGTGAGGTGGTCGGCATCAATTCGCAGATCTACAGCCGCAGCGGCGGCTACCAAGGCGTGTCGTTCGCGATTCCGATCGATGTGGCAATGGATGTGGCGAAACAGTTGGAAAGCGGCGGCAAAGTGTCGCGTGGCTGGCTGGGGGTGGTGATCCAGGAGGTGACTGCCGACCTCGCCGACTCCTTCGGTCTGGATCGCCCGCGTGGCGCGCTGGTGGCGCAGGTGCAGGAGGGTAGTCCGGCGCAGAAGGCGGGGCTGCAGGCAGCCGACGTCATCCTGGAATTCAACGGCAAGCCCGTGGAAAACTCCAGCGATCTGCCGCGCATCGTCGGCATGGCCAAGCCCGGTACAAAAATTCCGCTGCAGATCTGGCGCAAGGGCAAAACTCAGCAACTGAGCGTGGTGCTGGGTGAGTTGCCTGCCGAGAACCAGCAGGCCGGCAATGACGGCAAGTCCACGCTGCGCGGGGGGCTGGTCCTGTCGGAACTGGGTGCGGATCAGCGGCGGGCGCTCGACCTCGACTATGGCGTGCTGGTCGCCGATGCCACGGGCGACGCGGCGCGTGCCGGCATCCGGACCGGCGATATCATTCTGGCCGTCAACAA
The DNA here is from genome assembly GCA_050258175.1 of Hyphomicrobiaceae bacterium. Classification (GTDB taxonomy): domain Bacteria; phylum Pseudomonadota; class Gammaproteobacteria; order Burkholderiales; family Thiobacillaceae; genus Thiobacillus. The sequence goes on along the minus strand of JBLMYH010000043.1, from coordinate 12,048 downwards.
TACCAAGATCGCCAGCGTAGAGGCCTACCGCAAGGCCATCGCGGCGATCCCCGCGGGCAAGAGCGCGGCGATCCTGGTGCATCGCGGCGACGGTTCGCTCTATATCCCGCTGAAGATTTCGGGTGGCTAAAACGCTTACGCTTTACACGCGGACCGGTTGCCCGCTCTGCGAGGAGCTGGCGGCCGAGGTGCGTGCGCTGATAGCGGGCAGCGGGCACCGCCTGGCCCCGGTGGACGTGGATGCTGACCCCCGGCTCAAGGAAAGATTTGGCTGGGAGGTGCCGTTGCTGTTTGACGGCGACACCGAGATTTGCCGCCATCAGCTTAATCTGCCCGCGTTTCAGGAATGGCTGCGCGTCCACTCCTGAAATCCGTTAAAATTCGGCGAGTTATCGCATCCCTTGTCGGGCACGGAAACGTGCCCGTTTTGCTGTGTCCCAGAACCTGATCCGCAATTTTTCCATCATTGCTCATATCGACCATGGCAAATCCACGCTGGCCGACCGTCTGATCCAGCATTGCGGCGGGCTGTCCGAGCGCGAGATGGAGGCACAGGTGCTCGATTCGATGGACCTGGAGAAGGAACGCGGCATCACCATCAAGGCGCAGACCGCGGCGTTGACCTACAAGGCGCAGGATGGCCTGGTTTACCGCCTGAACCTGATCGACACGCCGGGTCACGTCGACTTTTCCTACGAAGTCAGCCGCTCGCTCTCGGCCTGCGAGGGTGCGCTGCTGGTGGTGGATGCCTCGCAGGGCGTGGAGGCGCAGACCGTGGCCAACTGCTATACGGCGATCGACCTCGGGGTCGAGGTCATCCCGGTGCTGAACAAGATCGATCTGCCGGCAGCCGACCCCGACCGGGTGGCTGAGGAGATTGAGGACATCGTCGGCATCGACGCCACCGACGCGGTGCGTGCCTCGGCCAAGACCGGCATCGGCATTCCGGACATCCTCGAAGTGGTGGTGAAGCAGGTGCCGCCGCCGCGTGGCGACGAATCCGCGCCACTGAAGGCGCTGATCATCGATTCGTGGTTCGACAACTACGTCGGCGTGGTGATGCTGGTGCGGGTGGTCGACGGCGTGCTGAAACCCAAGGACAAGATCCGTTTCATGGCGAGCGGCGCGCAGCACCTGACCGAGCACGTCGGCGTGTTCACGCCGAAATCGGTCGACAGGCCCCAGCTTTCCGCCGGCGAAGTCGGTTTTGTGATCGCCGGGATCAAGGAGCTCAAATCCGCCCAGGTGGGCGATACCATCACGCTGGTCGACCGCCCCGCAAGCGCGCCGCTGCCTGGCTTCAAGAAGGTGCAATCGCAGGTGTTCGCCGGCTTGTATCCGGTCGAATCGCACGATTTCGAGGCGCTGCGCGACGCCCTGACCAAGCTGCAGCTGAACGACGCGGCCTTGCAGTTCGAGCCGGAGGTCTCGCAGGCGCTGGGATTCGGCTTCCGCTGCGGCTTCCTCGGCCTTTTGCACATGGACATCGTGCAGGAGCGGTTGGAGCGCGAATACGACATGGACCTCATCACCACCGCGCCGACGGTGGTGTACGAGGTCGTGCTGAAGGACGGCACCACGATCAACGTCGAGAACCCGTCCAAGCTGCCCGAGCCTTCCAAGATCGAGGAAATCCGCGAACCCATCATCACCGCGACAATCTTCGTGCCGGAGGAATACGTCGGCAACGTCATCACCCTGTGCAACCAGAAGCGCGGCATGCAGGTGAACATGCAGTACCACGGCAAGCAGGTGATGCTGGTGTACGACCTGCCGATGAACGAGGTGGTGATGGATTTCTTCGACAAGCTGAAGTCGACCAGCCGCGGCTATGCGTCGCTCGACTATGAATTCAAGGAATTCCGCGCCGGGGATCTGGTCAAGCTCGACATCCTGGTCAACAACGAGAAGGTCGATGCCTTGTCACTTATCGTGCACCGTGCCACCAGCGTGTATCGCGGACGCGAACTCGCCTCCAAGATGCGCGAGCTGATCCCGCGCCAGATGTTCGATGTGGCGGTGCAGGCGGCGATCGGCGCCAACATCATCGCGCGGGAAAACGTCAAGGCGATGCGCAAGAACGTGCTCGCCAAGTGCTACGGCGGCGACATCACCCGCAAGAAGAAGCTGCTCGAGAAGCAGAAAGCCGGCAAGCGCCGCATGAAGCAGGTCGGCAACGTCGAAATACCGCAGGAAGCCTTTCTTGCGATTCTCCAGGTCTCCGATAAATAAGAAGTGGACCCCTCAATATGAACTTCGCTCTCATTCTTTTCGTCGCGCTCGTCGTCACAGGCAGCATCTGGCTGTTCGACCTGCTGATACTCAAGCGCGGCCGCGACAGGGATGTCAAGGAACCGCTGCTCGTCGAATATGCCAAGAGCTTTTTCCCGGTCATCCTCGTCGTGTTCGCGTTGCGCTCGTTTCTCGTTGAACCGTTCAAGATTCCGTCTGGTTCGATGATGCCAACCCTGCTGATCGGTGACTTCATCCTGGTCAACAAATTCACCTATGGCATCCGCCTGCCGATCATCAACACGAAGGTAGTTGAACTGAACAACCCTGAGCGCGGCGATGTCATGGTGTTCCGTTATCCCGGTGACCCGAGTCTCGATTACATCAAACGCGTGATCGGCGTGCCAGGCGATGTGGTCGAATATCGCGACAAGAAGCTCACCATCAACGGCAAGCCCGTGCCTGCCACCAATACGGGCACCTACAGTTACGTGGGCAATGGCCTGAATTACATCACCGCGATGGTGTACAAGGAGCGTCTCAATGGCGCCGACCACACCATGATGACCGAACCGGACAAACCCTCGGTCTATCCGACGCAGGTGGTGGACTTCCCCTACCGCGAGAACTGCTCCTACAATGCCGAGGGCGAGGGCTTCGTCTGCAAGGTTCCCAAGGGTCAGTACTTCATGATGGGCGACAACCGTGACGAGAGCAATGACGGCCGTTACTGGGGATTCGTGCCGGACCGGAACATCGTCGGCAAGGCCTTCTTCATTTGGATGAACTTTGACGATCTCGGCCGCATCGGCACCACCATTCGATAAGAGGAGACACCATGCACTGTGCGCACGCCCCGCAATCCCGACAACGCGGTCTGACCATGATCGGCTTCCTGTTTGTCGCCGCGGTGCTGGTCATGCTGGCCCTGCTGGCGATGAAACTGGTACCGGCCTACATCGAGTTCTTCTCGGTTAAGGAAATTCTTGCCACCATGGGACACGAGTCGGATCTCAAATCCAAAAGCAATGCCGAGATCCGTGACGATTTTGCGAGGCGCGCCGATACGGGCTATGTGACCGTGGTCAAGCCCCAGGACATCGCGATCGATCGTCATGGCCCCGTACCCGTTATTTCCACCGATTACACCTACCGTACCAAGCTAGTCGGTAATGTCAGCCTGGTGGTCGATTTCAGTGCCAGTTCCGATCCCAACGCGGCCCCAGTCGAGGTTGAATAACGCCTTGCTGAACCAGCGCCTGCAACAGGCGCTGGGTTATACCTTTGTCCGCTCAGACCTCCTGGCCCAGGCGCTGACCCACCGCAGCTACGGCTCGGTCAACAACGAGCGCCTCGAATTCCTTGGCGACTCGGTGTTGAACTGTTCGGTGGCCCGTGCGCTTTACGATGCCTTTCCCGATTTACCGGAAGGCAGCCTGTCGCGCCTGCGCGCCAACTTGGTGCGGCAGGAAACGCTGGCCGAGATTGCCGCCACCCTCAAGCTGGGCGAGAGCCTGCGTCTGGGCGAGGGCGAACTCAAAAGCGGCGGGTTTCGCCGCCCTTCGATCCTGGCCGATGCGCTGGAGTCGCTGTTCGGTGCCATTTTCCTAGAAGCCGGGTTCGAGGCTGCGCAACGCGTGGTGCGCGGACTGTTCGATCCGTTGGTGGCGAGAATCGACCCCAAGGCCTCGGGCAAGGATCCCAAGACCGAGTTGCAGGAAATTCTCCAGTCTCGGCGGCTTCCATTGCCGGACTACCAATTGATAGGCACCCAGGGTGAAGCGCACGACCAGAGCTTCATCGTCGAGTGCGTGCTCACCAAACCCGTGCTCAGCACACGCGGCGTCGGCAAGAGTCGCCGTGCCGCCGAACAGGAAGCCGCACGTCAGGCGTGTGCGCAATTGCAGAAATGAGCGAATTCAAGTGTGGCCTCATCGCCATCGTCGGGCGACCCAACGTCGGCAAATCGACACTGCTCAACCGCATCGTCGGGCAGAAAATCAGCATCACGTCGAGAAAGGCGCAGACCACGCGCCACCGCGTAATGGGTATCCACACCACCGACGACGCGCAATTCGTATTCGTCGACACGCCGGGTTTCCAGACCCGTCATAGCAGCACCATGAACCGCGCGATGAACAAGCGCGTACGCGAAACGCTGTCGGATACCGACGTGGTGATGATGTTGGTGGAGGCGGGACGGCTGACGCGCGAAGATCGCCAGGTAATGGAACTGTTGCCCAAGGACCGTCCCCTGATTCTGGTGGTGAACAAGATCGACTTCGCCAAGGACCGCGCCGCGCTGATGGCCTACCTGCAGGAGGCTGCCAGCGCGCACGCCTTCACCGAGATCGTGCCCGTTTCGGCCAAACAGGGCAGCAACCTGGACGAACTGCTGAAGACCCTGCAAGCCCACCTGCCGGAAAATCCGCCGCTGTTCGACGAAGACGACGTCACTGACCAGACCGAACGCCAACTGGCGGCGGAACTGATCCGTGAAAAGGTGTTCCGCCTGTGCGGCGAGGAAATCCCCTATGCAGTGGCGGTGACCATCGACAAGTTCGAGGAAGAGGGAAGCCTGCGCCGCATTTTCGCCACCATCCTGGTCGACCGCGACAGCCACAAGGCCATCGTCATCGGCAAGGGCGGCGAGAAGCTCAAGACCATCTCGACCCAGGCGCGGCTCGACATGGAGCGCGCCTTCGACAGCAAGGTCTATCTGGAGGTCTGGGTCAAGGTCAAGGGTGGTTGGGCAGACGATGTGCGGATGCTGAAATCGCTGGGGCTGGACTGAATTATTGTTCGTCCCGGCCGGACACGAAATTAACGAACACATGAACCGCGAACCTGCGTAAATGAAGGTTGTTTCTTTGTGTTCCTTCGCGTATTGCGCGGGCAATTAAGGCATGTCCGCCGACGCCCGCGTCAACAATGAACCCGGCTTCGTCCTCCACACCTACCCCTTCAAGGAAACCAGTGTGGTGGCGGAGGTGTTCACCCGCGATCACGGTCGCGTTGCGCTGATTGCACGCGGCGCGCGGCGCCCGGCCTCGGCCCTGCGGGGACTGATGCAGCCGTTCAGCCCGTTGCTGCTGTCGTGGTTCGGCAAGGCCGAGTTGAAAACCCTGCACGCGGCCGAATGGCGAGGTGGCCTGATCGCACCCGAGGGGCGGGCGCTGATGTGCGGGTTCTATCTCAATGAATTGCTGCTGCGTCTGCTGGCGCGCGGCGATGCGCACGAGGCGCTGTATGACCGCTATGTCGCAACCCTCGAGCAACTGGGCGGCGAGGCATGCAGCACGGATTACGAACGCGCCACTTACTTCGAGCGGATATTGCGCCGCTTTGAAAAGAATCTGCTGAGTGAGATCGGCTATGGCGCCACGTTCGACGTCGATGCCGACAGCGGCGCGCCGATCCAGGCGCAGCTGCAATACGTATTTCAGCCTGAACGCGGTGCGCTGCGCGCGAACGGCCAGCCGGGCTGCCCGGTGTCCGGCCAGACGCTGCTCGACCTGGCTAGCGACCGCTTCGAGCGGCAGACGACGCTGGTCGAGGCCAAGGCGCTGATGCGCACCCTGATCAACCACACGCTGGGGGCCAAGCCGCTTTATACTCGCCAGCTGTTACGCGACCTCACTGAACTCACACAATGAGCATCTTCCTCGGCGTCAATATCGACCATATCGCCACCCTGCGCCAGGCCCGCAAAACCCGCTATCCCAGCCCAGCCGAGGCGGCGCTTGCGGCGGAAACCGCCGGTGCCGATTCGATCACCCTGCACCTGCGCGAAGACCGTCGCCACATCCAGGATGAGGACGTGGCGATCCTGCGCCAGGTGCTGAAGACCAAGATGAATCTGGAAATGGCGGTCACCGACGAGATGCTCGCAATCGCCTGTGCGACGCGGCCCGAGGACGTCTGCCTGGTGCCGGAAAAGCGCGAGGAACTGACCACCGAGGGCGGGCTCGACGTGGCCGCCCAGTTGCCCAAAATAAAGGCGGCCTGCGCGCGGCTGGCGGAGGCTGGCATTCGCGTGTCGCTGTTCATCGATCCCGATTTCGCGCAACTCGACGCGGCGCACGCGGCGGCCGCGCCGGTGGTCGAAATCCACACCGGCGCCTACGCCGATGCTGCCACCGATGCCGTGCGCGCGGTTGAGTTCGAACGCATTCGGCAGGCTGTGGCCTACGGCCGCAGCATCGGCCTCACCGTGAATGCGGGGCATGGACTGACCTATCACAACGTGCAGCCGATCGCCGCGCTTCCGGGTATCCACGAACTCAACATCGGCCACGCAATCGTGGCGCAGGCCTTGTTCGTCGGCTGGAAGGAGGCGGTGTCGGAGATGAAACGCCTGATGGTGGAAGCGGCGGCGCGCTGACGTCAGTGCAGTAGGGTTGGCCTAGCGCAGCAGCTTCTTCTTCAGTTTGAGGCGCATATACAGCAATATGATCACGACCACCGCTCCCAGTAGAATCAGGGTGATGAGGTGCAGGTTGCCGCGGATCGCCTGCTCGTTGTGGCCCAGGGTATACCCCAGCACCGCGAGGATGGTGACCCAGATTCCCGCGCCGAGGCTGGTGTAGAAGCTGAACACGGCAAGATTCATGCGCGACAGTCCCGCCGGCAGCGAGATGTACTGACGCACCGCCGGAAGCAGCCGCCCGGTGAAAGTGGAAATGTGGCCATGCTGGGCGAAGAAATCCTCCATGCGCTGCAGCGTGTGTTCCTTGATCAGCACATACTTGCCGTAGCGTTGCAGAAACGGCCGCCCCAGTTTCAAGGCCAGCCAATAGTTGAACAATGCGCCGGTCAGGCTGCCTGCAATGCCGACCAGGACCGCCAGTGCGAGATCCATTTCACCCTTGGAGGCAAGATAGCCTGCGGGGATCATCACCACTTCGCTGGGAAACGGGAAGAAACTCGATTCCAGCGCCATCATGAGGAAAATGCCGGGGTAGCCCCAGGCGCCGACTGTGGTGACGATGGTCTGAATGATTTCGTTGAGCATGGGCTTTGAAGGGAGAACGGTTGGGGAGGGGCCGTGAGCGGGTGCGCCGCCTCACTGCCTGCCGTCTCACACCACCGCTTCCTCCTTCTTCTCCACGGGCTTGATGAAGTGTTCGCGCTTGACGCCGAACATCAGCAGCAGCGGCGAGGCAACGAGGACCGACGAATAGATGCCGAACATGATGCCGATGGTGAGGGCGAGCGCGAAGTTGTGCAGCGCTTCGCCACCGAAGAACAGCATCGACAGCACCATGATCTGGGTCGAGCCGTGGGTGATGATGGTGCGGCTCATGGTGCGGGTGATGGCGTCGTCGATGATGTCCGGGATGGTGGCGCCGCGCATCTTGCGGATGTTTTCACGAATCCGGTCGAACACCACCACCGACTCGTTGACCGAGTAGCCGAGGATTGCCAGCACGCCGGCCAGCACGGTGAGGGTGAATTCCCACTGGAAGAAGGCAAATACGCCGAGGATGATGACGATGTCGTGCATGTTGGCAAGCATGCCCGCCACCGCAAATCGCCATTCGAAGCGGATCGCGAGGTAGGCCATGATGCCGAAAGCGACCACCAGCAGCGCCAGCGCGCCGTTGTCGTAAAGCTCCTTGCCGACCTGCGGGCCGACGAAATCGACGCGCTTCAATTCGATCGCGGGATTGGTGCGCTTCAGTGCGTCCATCACGCGGTTGCTGGTTTCCGCGGCATTGCTGTCGCCCTTGTTGGGCAGGCGAATCAGGACGTCATGGCTGGTGCCGAAGGTCTGAACCATCGCTTCGGTCAGGCCGGCCTTTTCCAGTACCGTCCGGATGGATGGCAGGTCTGCGGGCTGACTCGTACGGAATTCCATCACCGTGCCGCCGGTGAAATCGACGCCCAGGTTCAGGCCTTTGTCCCACAGCGCCCAGATCGCGAAGAGAAAGGTGAGCAGCGAGATCGTCGTCGTCACCTTCCCCCAACTCATGAAGGGGATGTTCTTCTTGAACGGGAAAAATTCCAGCATGGCGTGCCCTTAGATCGAGACTTTGGCCAGCCGCGCCTGGCGGCCGTAGGTGAGGTTGACCATGGCGCGCGACACGGTGACGGCGCTGAACATGGAGGTGAGGATGCCCAGACACAGCACCACCGCGAAGCCGCGTACCGGGCCGGAGCCCAGCCAGAACAGGGCGATGCCTGCGATCAGCGTGGTGAGGTTGGAGTCGAGAATGGTGCCCCAGGCGCGGTCGTAGCCGGCGTGGATCGCCGCCTGCGGCGTGGCGCCGTTGCGCAGTTCCTCGCGGATCCGTTCGTTGATCAGCACGTTGGCATCGATCGCCATGCCGAGGGTGAGCGCGATGCCCGCCAGGCCGGGCAGGGTCAGCGTGGCCTGCAGCATCGACAGGAGCGCGACCAGGAAGAAGCCGTTGATGGCGAGTGCAATCGAGGAGAAGAGCCCGAAGACGCGGTAGTAGATCACCATGAACACCGTGACGGCCAGGAAGCCCCACAGGTTGGAGTGGAAGCCCTTGCTGATGTTCTCTGCCCCCATGCTCGGGCCGACGGTGCGCTCTTCCACAATCTGCATCGGTGCGGCGAGCGCGCCAGCGCGCAGCAGCAGGGCAATGTCTGAGGCCTCCTGGGCGGATTCCATGCCGGTGATCTGCACCCGGCCGCCGCCGATTTCCTCGCGGATGACCGGCGCGGTGATGGCTTCCGCCACGCCTTTCTCGATCAGCAGGATGGCCATGCGCTTGCCGACATTTTCACGCGTCACGTCCTTGAAGATGCGTGCGCCCTTGCTGTCCAGATTGATATGGACGGCAGCCTGGCCGCTGGTGCTGTCAAAGCCTGGCGAGGCGTCGGTGATCGAGTCGCCGGTCAGCACCACGTCCTTCTTCACCGCAATCTTCCCGCCGTCGCGGCTCGCCACGATGTCGTCGCCGAACGGGGGCTGGCCCTGCTGGACGGCGGTCGGGTCGGCCTGTTCGTCGACCATGCGGATTTCCAGCGTGGCCGTGCGGCCCAGGATCTCCTTTGCCTTGGCGGTGTCCTGCACGCCGGGCAACTGCACCACGACGCGGCTGTCACCTTGCTGCTGGATCACCGGCTCCGCCACGCCGAGTTCGTTGACGCGGTTCCTGAGCGTGGTGATGTTCTGCTGCAGGGAGCGTTCCTTCTCCTTGGTCTCGGCTTGCGGCTTCAGGCGCGCAGTCAGGGTAAAGCCCTCTGCCTGGTCTTCCGGGGTGAACACGAGATCGGTGAACGCCGCGCCCAGTTTGTTGGCGGCGGCATCACGCTGGTCGCGGGTGGCGAAATGCATGACCACAGCGTCGCCTTCGCGGCTGATGCGGCCGTAGCGGATCTTGTCGCCGCGGAGTTCGGAGCGGAAATCGTTCTGGTAACGGTTCGCCGCTTTTTCCAGCGCGGCCTTCATGTCGACCTCGAGCAGGAAATGCACGCCGCCGCGCAAGTCCAGGCCCAGATACATCGGCAGCGCGTGGATCGACGTGAGCCACTCGGGCGAGGCCGATACCAGGTTGAGCGCGACGGTGTAATGGTCCCCCAGGCTGTTTTGCAGCGCGTCCTTCGCCTTGATCTGCATGTCGGTACTGCTTAGGCGCACCTTGATGCTGTTCCCCGCCAGTTCCACCCCCTGATAGCCCAGCTGGGCGGCTTTCAGCGCGGATTCCACCTGGCCGAGCAAGGCCGCATCGACCTTTTCGGTGGTGCGCACGGGCGAAATCTGCACCGCGGGCACTTCGCCGAAGAAGTTGGGCAGGGTGTAAAGGAAGGCGACCACCAGCGTGATGCCGATGAGCACATATTTCCAGAGCGGGAAACGGTTCATTTTTTAGCCGAAAGCGGTGAGGGGGGGAATGGGCAGCGCAAAGGGGCCGCTGCCCCTGTCAGATACCTTACAGGCCCTTGATGGTTCCCTTGGGCAGCAGGGTCTGCACCGACTGCTTCTGCACGTGGGTGATGACGCCATCGGCGATTTCCAGCGACACATACTGCTCGCCGAGCTTGACGATCTTGCCGACCTGGCCGCTCGCCGTGACCACTTCGTCGCCCTTGGCCAGTTCCGACAGCATCTTCTTCTGTTCCTTGGCACGCTTCATCTGCGGGCGGATCAGCATGAACCAGAACAGGACGAAGATGATGATGAGCGGGAGGAACTGCTCAAACCCCGGGTTGGCTGCGGCGGCGGCTTGTGCGTGGGCGAGTGAAATCATGGGTAAAAGCTCCGAATCAAGGCAGTTCAGTTAAAACCGTGGGATTCTACCACCCGTGCGTTTGCATCTCGTGAAACCGCGCCGTGAAGTCGGCAAAGCGATGCGCGTCGATGGCCGCGCGCATGTCGGCCATCAGCCGGTGGTAGTAATGCAGGTTGTGAATCGTGGCGAGCCGCGCGCCGAGGATTTCGCCAGCGCGGATCAGGTGGTGGACGTAGGCCCGGCTGAAGTGGCGGCAGGTATGGCAGTCGCATTCGTCGTCGATCGGCGCGGTGTCGGTTTTCCAGCGCGCATTGCGGATGCGCATTTCGCCGCGCCGGGTGAACAGGATGCCGTGGCGCGCATTGCGCGTCGGCAGGACGCAGTCGAACTGGTCGATTCCCTGGGCAACCGCGGCGACCAGATCGGACGGCGTCCCGACGCCCATCAGGTAGCGGGGTTTGTGGCCCGGCAGTTGCGGTGCGGTGTGGGCAAGAATGCGCGTCATGTCGTCCTTGGGTTCGCCCACCGAGAGGCCGCCGATGGCGTAGCCGTCGAAGTCCATGGCAATCAGTTCGTGTGCCGACTCATCGCGCAGCGTTTCGTACATGCCGCCCTGCACGATGCCATACAGCGCGTTGGGATTGCCGGCGTGTGCCGCCTTCGAGCGCGCCGCCCAGCGCAGTGAGAGCCGCATCGAGTCGGCGGCTTCGCGCTCGCTGGCCGGGTAGGGCGTGCACTCGTCGAAGATCATCACGATGTCGGAATTCAGCGTGCGCTGGATCTGCATCGAGATCTCCGGCGTCAGGAACAGTTTGTCGCCGTTGATCGGCGAGGCGAACTTCACCCCCTCCTCGGTGATCTTGCGCAGCTTGCCCAGGCTGAACACCTGGAAGCCGCCCGAGTCGGTAAGGATGGGCTTGTCCCAGCCCATGAAGCGATGCAGACCGCCAAAGCGCTCAATCACATCGAGGCCAGGGCGCAGCCAAAGGTGGAAGGTGTTCGAGAGCACCATCTCGAAGCCGATGTCGGTGAGTTCGGCGGGCGACATGGCCTTCACCGTGCCATAGGTACCCACCGGCATGAACACCGGCGTCTGCACGGTACCGTGCGCGAGCTGGAGCTGGCCGCGCCGCGCGCCGCCGTCGGTGGTGAGGAGGTCGAATTTCATTGGGGGAAGCGCTCCAAAAACATCGCGTCGCCATAGCTGAAGAAGCGATAGCGCTCCTTGATCGCATGCGCATAGGCGGCACGGATGGCGTCTAGGCCGGCAAACGCGGAGACCAGCATCAAGAGCGTGGATCGGGGTAAATGGAAGTTGGTGATGAGCGCATCGACCACCTGGAAGCGGTAGCCCGGCGTAATGAAGATGTCCGTTTCGCCGGAGCCCGCGTGCAATTCGTCTGCCTGGGCCGCCGCTTCCAGCGCACGCAGGCTGGTGGTGCCCACCGCCACCACGCGGCCATCGCGCGCGCGCGTCTCGCGAATCGCCTCGACGGTCGCCGGCGGAATCATGTAGCGCTCGCTGTGCATCCTATGGTCGGCCACGTCGTCCACCCGCACCGGCTGGAAGGTGCCGGCGCCCACATGCAGCGTCACCCGCGCAGTGCGGACC
>JBLMYH010000042.1:0-2952 GCA_050258175.1 Hyphomicrobiaceae bacterium | reverse complement strand
CCGTCAGGTGTGGCTCAGGTCGAAGTGGTCGAGTGAGCGGCAAGAGAAAGCGCTTGCGGCTCTGCAATTCGCCCGGCTTGCGGCGCAGCGCCCCTTTTTCGGGGCCAGCCGCATCAACTAGACATGCGGCGTGACAGGCGGCAGCACCGAAGCCGGTGCCGCCTCGATCGTGACGATCTCGAACTGCATGGTGGCGAGGTCGGCCATGATGTAGGTCGGCGGCGCACCAACCCCGCCGACGGTGCCGGGGTTGATCAGCCAGGTGTGGCCGCCCTTGACGGTGGCGACCTGCGAGATGCTGGATTGGTGATCGTGGCCGCAGCACACCAGGTCGTAGTCGCCGGTGCAGGCGAGCGCCTGGGCATAGTGCGGGTAATGCACCAGGAACAGGTTGCGGTCGGCCAGAGTGAACGCGGCGTCCTGGCCGTGGTAGCGGATCACGCTGTTCGGCTCGGCGGCCAGACGCGTCATGTTGTAGAGGTCGCCGGTGTTGTTGCCATGGATGACATGCACCGGCAGTTCGTATTTCTGCAGTACGCGCAGCGTGGTCGGTGCGACCACGTCGCCGCAGTGCATTACCACTTCCGCTCCGTGCGCCTTGGCGTGCTCGACTGCCGCGCCCAAGAGGCGGCGGTTGTCGTGCGAGTCGGAGAGGATGCAGATTTTCATCAGAAAGCGGGCTTGTCCGCCGCGTTGCGATAGCGCTCCACGCCAGCGAGGATTTCGGCACGGGCGTCATCGATGCCAACCCAGCCTTCGACCTTGACCCATTTGCCCTGCTCGAGATCCTTGTAATGCTCGAAGAAGTGGGAAATCTGCAGCAGCAGCAGCGGCTGCAGGTCTTCGGGCTTGTTGACCCCCTTGTAGAGGCCGCACAGCTTGTCGACCGGAACCGCCAGCAGCTTGGCGTCGACGCCAGCCTCGTCGGTCATCTTCAGCATGCCAATGGGGCGGCAGCGCACCACCACGCCGGTGATCAGCGGGATCGGGGTGACCACCAGCACGTCGACCGGATCGCCGTCTTCCGACAAGGTGTGCGGGATGTAGCCGTAGTTGCAGGGATAGTGCATGGCGGTCGACATGAAGCGGTCGACGAACATGGCGCCGGACTCCTTGTCGACTTCGTACTTGATGGGTTCGCCGTGGGCGGGGATTTCGATGATGACGTTGAAGTCGTCCGGCAGGTTGCGGCCGGAACTGACGCGATCGAGGCTCATGGTATTCAGGCTAAAAACAGGAAAGCCGGCCATTATACCCGTCCCCCACCGAGCTTCGCTCGCCCGATATAATGACGCTATTTGCGCATGCCGTTCTTCTCCCCCTCTTCCCCGCCTTCCGGCCACCGTCAGTCCGGTCTCGCCGGCGCGGCCGATGCGCTGTATCTGGCCGAGCTGGCGCGCCATGCCGCGCCACAGGCCGTGGTATGCGCCAGCGCGTGGGACGCCAACCGGCTGGCCGAGGAACTGCGCTGGTTCGACCCGGAATTGCGGGTATGCGCCTTTCCCGACTGGGAAACCCTGCCCTACGACACGTTCTCGCCGCACCCGGACCTGATTTCCGAGCGACTGGCGACGCTGTACCAGATTTCGCGCGGCGAATTCGACGTCGCCGTGGTGGCGCTCTCCACCGCGCTTTACCGGCTGGCGCCCCCGACCTTCCTCGCCGCCCACACGTTTTTCCTAAAGCAGAAGGACCTGCTCGACGAGCCGGCCTTCCGTGCGCAGATGGCGCTGGGCGGCTACACGCACGTGAACCAGGTGTTTGCCCCGGGAGAATTTTCGATCCGCGGCGGCCTGATCGACCTCTTCCCCATGGGCAGCGCCCTGCCCTACCGTATCGACCTGTTCGACAACGAAATCGAGACGCTGCGCGCGTTTGACGTCGATACCCAGCGCAGCATCTACCCGGTCAACGAAGTGCGGCTGCTGCCCGCACGCGAGTTCCCGCTCGACGAGGCCGGCATTACCCGCTTCCGCCAGAATTTCCGCGAGCGCTTCGAGGGCGACCCGTCCAAATCCAAGCTCTACAAGGACGTCAGCAACGGCCTCGCACCCGCCGGCATCGAGTACTACCTGCCGCTGTTCTTCGATGAGACGGCCACCCTGTTCGACTATCTGCCGAAGCACACCCGCTTTGTCAGCCACGGTGCGCTCGACCCAGCCGGGCAGGCGTTCTGGGCTGACGCGCAGGGTCGCTATCGGCTGCTGGCCGGTGACAAGGACCGTCCGTTGCTTCCGCCCGCGGACCTGTTCCTGCCGACCGACACGTTCTTTAGCCTGGCCAAGGTCTACGCGCGGCTCGACGTGGAACAGGCCGGAGACGGGCTGGCGCGTCCGGTCCCGCCCGTCGCGGTCGATCGCCGCGAGGCCCACCCCGTCGCCAAGCTGCAGGGCTTCATCGACGGTTTTCAGGGCACGACCCTGATCGTGGCGCCCTCGGCCGGACGCCGCGAAACCCTGCACGAATACCTCGCCGAACACGGACTCGACGCCACGCTGTGCGCGGGCTGGGCCGACTGTCAGCAACCGGCCGGCCGCATCCTGCTGACCTACGGCCCGCTGGCCGAAGGCTTCGTCAGCGCCGACGGCTCGCTCACCGTCATCACCGAAACCGAGCTCTACGCCATCCCGCCGAAGACCCGGCGCGCGCGCGAGGCCCGCGCGACGCAGATCGACAACCTGCTGCGCGATCTCTCCGAGCTCAAGCCCGGCGACCCCGTGGTGCACGCGCAGTACGGCGTCGGCCAATACCTCGGCCTCATCAACATGGATCTCGGCGACGGCGACACCGGGTTCCTGCAACTCGAATACGCCAAGGGCGACAAGCTCTACGTGCCGGTCGCCAACCTGCACCTGATCTCGCGCTATTCCGGCGCCGGCGAGGGCGAGGTGCCGCTGCACAAGCTCGGAACCGACCAGTGGGAAAAGGCGCGCCGCCGCGCCATGCAGGCCG
>JBLMYH010000041.1:0-2635 GCA_050258175.1 Hyphomicrobiaceae bacterium | reverse complement strand
GGCAAGCAGACGCCCGTTTTCTTCGGTTCCGGGATCAACAATTTCGGCGTGCGCGAAGTGCTGCGCGCGCTGTCCGACTGGGCGCCGTCGCCGCTGCCGCGCGAGGCGATCGAGCGCGTGGTCGACCCCACCGAGCCCAAGTTCACCGGCTTCGTGTTCAAGATCCAGGCCAACATGGACCCGCAGCACCGCGACCGCATCGCCTTCTTCCGCGTCTGCTCCGGCCGCTACACGCCCAACATGAAGGTGCGCCACCGCCGCACCGGCAAGGACATGAAGATCGCCAACGCGGTCGTCTTCATGGCCAACGAGCGCACCCGCATGGAGGACGCGGTGGCCGGCGACATCATCGGCATCCACAATCACGGCCAGTTGCACATCGGCGACACCCTCACCGAAGGCGAAGCGCTGCAGTACAAGGGCATCCCCTACTTCGCCCCCGAGCTGTTCAGCCGCCCGCGCCTGCGCGACCCGCTGCGCGCCAAGCAGCTGAACAAGGGGCTGCTGGAACTGGGCGAGGAAGGTGCGGTGCAGGTGTTCGAGCCGTTCGTCGACAACACGCTGCTGATCGGCGCAGTCGGCCAACTGCAGTTCGAGGTCGTCGCCCATCGCCTGAAGACCGAGTACGGCGTCGACGCCAGCTTCGAGAACGCCGGCATCTACACCGCGCGCTGGGTCACCTGTCCGGATGCCCAGCACCTCGCCGAATTCACCAAGGCCAATTCGCTCAAGCTGGCGAAGGACGTCGATGGCAATCTGGTGTATCTGGCGGATACACGGGTGAACCTGTCGCTGGCGCAGGAGCGCTGGCCCAAGGTAGCGTTCCATGACACGCGGGAGCATGGGCAGGTGATGCGCTAGCCGCGGAATCTGACCCCGCTCACCGGCAGGTGCTAGGATGCGGCCATGGATACGGTCTTGCGTTTC
Source organism: Hyphomicrobiaceae bacterium (assembly GCA_050258175.1). Lineage (GTDB taxonomy): Bacteria > Pseudomonadota > Gammaproteobacteria > Burkholderiales > Thiobacillaceae > Thiobacillus. The sequence goes on along the minus strand of JBLMYH010000041.1, from coordinate 1,708 downwards.
GAATTGCCCGAATTCCTCGTACGGGCCAACATGCGGGAACTTGTCCTGCCGCAAGGCGAGGACCGCATGCGGTTTGTGCTGGGCCTGGCCCGCGAGAATATCGCCGCGGGCGGGGGACCGTTCGCCGCGGCAGTCTTCGAGCATGACAGTGGCCGCCTGCTGGCAGCGGGCGCCAATCGCGTGATCGCCTCAGGCTATTCCTGCGCCCATGCGGAAATGATCGCACTGTCGTTGGCGCAGCGTCGACTCAAGCATTACGACCTGGGTGCCGCGTCCTTCCCGCACTGCGAACTGGTCAGCAGCGCCGAACCCTGCATCATGTGCCTGGGGGCCGTGCTCTGGTCGGGGGTGCGCTATCTGAGTTGCGGCGCGCGCGCTGAAGATGTCGCGGCGCTGGGCTTCGATGAAGGGCCCAAGCCACCGGACTGGATCGGCGCACTGCGTCGCCGCGGCATCGAAGTCAGTTCGGATGTCCTACGCGACGAAGCCTGCGTCATTTTGCGCGAGTATCAGGCGGCAGGACGGCCGATTTACAACGCTCGCAGCGCCACGTAGCAAAATCAAGAGAGACAACCACAACCCCGCCCCGGGGAGGATGGCGGCTCGCGAAAAGACCGCCGCGAGCCTCAGGCTTCCCTGAACAAGCGAATAGCCTCATCCAGGCGCTGCACCGCGTGCACGGTCATGCCGACAATCTTTTGCTTGGGCTGGTTGGCAGCCGGGACGATGGCTTGGGTAAAGCCGAGCTTGGCGGCTTCCTTGAGGCGCTCCTGGCCACGCTGTACCGGACGGATCTCGCCGGCCAGACCCACTTCGCCGAACATCACCAGCTTGTCGGGCAGCGGCTGGCTTCTGAGCGAGGAGACGATCGCGGCGAGTACGGCGAGGTCGGCCGCGGGCTCGCTGATCTTGACCCCACCCACGGCGTTGACGAACACGTCCTGGTCGAAGCAGGCGATGCCGGCGTGGCGGTGCAGCACCGCGAGCAGCATGGCCAGCCGGTTCTGCTCCAGCCCGACCGACAAACGGCGTGGGCTCGGCGCATGGCTGGAATCGACCAGCGCCTGAATTTCCACCAAGAGCGGCCGCGTACCTTCCTGCGTCACCAGCACGCAGGAACCCGGCACCGGCTCGCCGTGGCGCGACAGGAAGATCGCCGAGGGGTTGGACACGCCCTTGAGGCCCCTCTCGGTCATGGCGAACACGCCGATCTCGTTGACCGCACCGAAGCGGTTCTTGAAGGCGCGCACCAGGCGGAAACTGGAACCGGTGTCGCCCTCGAAATACAGCACGGTGTCGACGATGTGTTCGAGCACGCGCGGGCCGGCGATGGCGCCTTCCTTGGTGACATGGCCGACGAGGATGATCGCGGTGCCGGTCTGCTTGGCGTGGCGCGTCAGCTGCGCGGCGCATTCGCGCACCTGTGCGACCGAGCCGGGCGCCGAGGTCAGCGCCTCGGAATACACGGTCTGGATCGAGTCGATCACCGCGACCTCCGGCTTCATCTCGGCCAGCTGCGCGAGGATCGCCTCGAGCCGGATTTCCGGCAGCACCGGCAGGCTGGTTTCTGGAAGGCTCAGGCGCCGCGCGCGCAGCGCGACCTGGCGCGCCGATTCCTCGCCGCTGACGTAGAGCGTTTTCAGATTGCCGGACAGGCCGGCCAGCGCCTGCAGCAGCAGCGTCGACTTGCCGATGCCGGGGTCGCCGC
>JBLMYH010000040.1:0-3236 GCA_050258175.1 Hyphomicrobiaceae bacterium | reverse complement strand
TGAGGCTGGCGTGAAGACGATTTCCACCGCGGCGTCGGCGCGCTGGGCAAGTGCGGCGATCGCCGCTTCCGGGTTGGTGAACTTGAGGAACAGGCCGCCCTGGCAGAAATCGCGAATCTCGCAGGCGATTTCAGTGTACCCCGGTTGTGTGATGATGGCGGCCTGCGAGACCTGGAAGCGCTTGTCGCGCCGCAATTCCTGACCGGCCTGTTGGTCGTCCGTCGCGTTCGCCATCATTTCCACACTTTTCCCCTTGTCATTTTCATCTGCTCAATTTCAACGGTTCGGCTGTGCGGTCCGGATCGGGCCGAACCCGGATCAGCCGGAGGGCGCTTGGCGGTATCCGCCTGATTTTGGTAGACTGCCATGCATGATTCGTGCCGCAACGTTCGTTTTTAGCCGCTTCTATCCCACGCCGCAGGCGGTCGGGAGGCGCTGAAACGAGCAGCAACGCCTTGACGAAACCGCCAGCCCGCTGGCGGTTTTTTTGTTTAAGCCGCTGCGGTCAAAGTACACAAACCGGAGCCTGAACATGTCTGCCACCCGAACCGACGACACCCGCATCGAGCAAAGCGGTGAATTGCTCGCCCCGATGCAGGTCATGCGCGAACTGCGTGCCAACGAAAGCGTGCTGGCGCATGTGGCGCATGCGCGCAGCGCGATTCACGACGTGCTGCGCGGCGCGGACGACCGCATGTTTGTCATCGTCGGCCCCTGTTCGATCCACGACCCGGCCGCCGCGCTCGATTACGCGCGCAGGCTGAAGCCGCTGGCCGACGAACTCGCGCACGATCTCATCGTCGTGATGCGGGTGTACTTCGAGAAACCGCGTACCACTGTAGGTTGGAAAGGTCTGATCAACGACCCGCATCTGGACGAGAGCTTCGACATCAACGAGGGGCTGCGGCTGGCGCGCAAGCTACTGCTGGAAATCAACGAGATCGGCCTGCCCTGCGCGACCGAGTTTCTCGACCTGATCTCGCCGCAATACATCGCCGATCTGGTGAGCTGGGGCGCCATCGGTGCGCGCACCACTGAATCGCAGTCGCACCGCCAACTGGCCTCCGGCCTGTCGTGCCCGGTCGGGTTCAAGAACGGCACCGACGGCAGCCTGCGCATCGCGGTCGACGCGATCAAGGCGGCGGCCGCGCGCCACCATTTCATTTCCATTACCAAGTCGGGTCACGTCGGCGTGTTCAGCACCTCCGGTAATGAAGATACGCATGTGATCCTGCGCGGCGGCAAGACGCCCAACTACGATGCGGCGAGCGTCAATCTAGCCTGCGGCGAGCTGGCCGCCGCTGGTCTGCGGCAGCAGTTGATGATCGACTTCTCCCACGCGAATTCGAGCAAGCAGTATCAGCGCCAGATGGAAGTTGGCGCCGAGGTGGCAGCGCAGGTTGCCGGCGGCGATGCTCGCATCATCGGCGCGATGATCGAAAGCCATCTCAATCCGGGGCGGCAGGATCTGGTCGCGGGCCAGCCGCTGGAATATGCCAAATCGATCACCGACGCCTGCATCGGCTGGGACGACACCGTACCGCTGCTGCGGTTGCTGGCCGATGCGGTGAAAAAACGCCGCTTGACCGTGCCGGCCGATGAGGAATGAGGTCGCTTCCGGGGTAAAATGATGGTGGCGGGCCTCCCCGCATGGCTAAGTTGTGAATCGGGTCAGGTCCGGAAGGAAGCAGCCACAGCGACCGATGCCAGTGCCGGGGTTCTGGCTCGCCACCTAATTACACAAGTGCCTAATTTTCGGTCAGGGGGAAGAATGAATAGACACATTATTCTGTTACTGATTGTGGGTTTGGGACTGGCCTCATCCTGCCAGGCCGCCAATGGAATCGCGATCGAAGGCGGCTGGGGCGATGATTCGACCAACATGGGGCAGGTCAGCCTGACCCGGCAATGGGACCGCAAATGGTTCACCGACGGCAACTGGTACCTGACAGGCTACTGGGAAGCATCCGTTGGACGCTGGCATAGCACCTCAACAGGCGGCAAGGACATCTGGGATATTGGGTTCACCCCGGTATTCCGCTTGCGAACCAAGGCGGACAGCGGATGGCGGCCTTATGTTGAAGGCGCCATTGGCGCACACCTCATCAGCAATACGCATGTGAATGCCAGCCGCGACATGGGCAGTGCCTTCCAGTTCGGCGATCACCTGGGGGTGGGGATGATATTCGGCGACAAGGGGCAGTTCGATCTGGGTTACCGCTTCCAGCATCTGTCCAATGCCGAACTCAAGTCCCCCAACGATGGGATCGATTTCCAGCAAGTCCGGCTCGCCTATCGGCTCTAAGCGCTGAATGGTTTCACAGGTCGGGCAGTCCGCCGCTCTGATAAAATCGACCTGATGACTGATCTGTTCGGCGAATCCTCCTCCCCAGCCTTGGCCCTGGCCCGCAAATGGCGTCCGCGGGTGTTTGCCGACCTCAAGGGGCAGGAGCATGTCGTCCAGGCCTTGTCGAATGCCCTCACGCAAGGCCGACTGCACCATGCCTATCTGCTCACCGGCACGCGCGGGGTGGGCAAGACCACGCTGGCGCGGATTCTCGCCAAGTGCCTCAACTGCGAAACCGGCGTGACCGCAACGCCGTGCGGTACGTGTTCGGCGTGCACCCAGATCGACGCCGGGCGCTTTGTCGACCTGCTCGAGTTGGACGCGGCCTCGAACACTGGCGTCGACAATATGCGCGAGGTGCTCGACAACGCACAGTACGCGCCGACGGTGGGGCGCTACAAGGTCTACATCATCGACGAAGTGCACATGCTGTCGAAGCCGGCGTTCAACTCGATGCTGAAGACGCTGGAAGAGCCGCCCGCGCACGTGAAATTCATCCTCGCTACCACCGACCCGCAGAAGATTCCGGTGACGGTGCTGTCGCGCTGCCTGCAGTTCAACCTGAAGCCGATGCCGCCCGCGCTGGTGGCGCAGCATCTGGGCGAAGTGCTGCAACAGGAACAGGTCGCCTCTGAACCGGCTGCACTGAATCTGCTGGCGCGCGCCGCCGCCGGCAGCATGCGCGACGCGCTGTCTCTCACCGACCAGGCCATCGCCTATGGCGGCGGCAAGGTGGAGGCGGCCGCCGTCGAAGCCATGCTCGGCACAGTGCGGCGCGATTATCTGTTCGACCTGCTCGACGCGCTGGCGCTGCACAACGGCGATGCGCTGCTGGATCAGGCGCGCCAGTTGGCCGAGCGCGGTATCGCTTTCGATGCCGCGCTGCAGG
>JBLMYH010000039.1:0-6885 GCA_050258175.1 Hyphomicrobiaceae bacterium | reverse complement strand
CTATCTGTGCCGTCTACAAATTATGCTTATGCTCAGCCGCTTTCTGTTTGGCCCTCTTCGTCCCGGCATCGAGGCGCAGCGCCCGGTGCTCTTCCGGATTGCCTACGCCTGGTGCCACGATCCGGCACTGGCCGACGATCTCGTGCAGGAGACCCTGTCCAAGGCCTGGACGCGACGAGCCCAGTTGCGCGAGGAGGCGGCGTTGAAGGCCTGGCTCGTGTCGATCATGCATCATTGCTGGCTCGACCATCTGCGCAGCCGGCGTGACTTTGATGATGTCGAGGATTGGCAGGACGAGCTCGAATCCAGCGCCGATACCCCGGAGGCAAGTTGCAACCGTGAGCAGGTGATCGCCTCTGTGCGGTCGGCGGTGGCGTGTCTGCCACAGGGACAACGTCAGGTCCTGACGCTGGTGGATCTGGAGGAGTTCGGCTATGCGGAAGTGGCGGAAATTTTGAATATTCCGGTTGGTACGGTGATGAGCCGTCTGTCGCGCGCGCGAGCAAGCCTGAAGGGCTTGCTCGATACTGCGATGCAACAGCCCACGGCCCAGCCGCTGTTAAGGAGAGTGAAATGAAACCCGCCATTTCGGATGAAACCCTGCACGCCTTTGTCGATGGCGAACTCGACATCGCCGAAAGCGAACGGCTCATTGCGCGGATGCGCGATGACCAGGAGGTGGCGCAACGCGTATGTGCCCTGCGCAGTCTGCAGACCATGGTTCGGCTGGCTTATGTCGAGCCGCCGGTTGCGAAAGGCTGGAAACGGCGTGCGGGGCCCCGGCGCCAGTTGATGCAGCGCTGCGCCTTAGGCTGTCTGGCCGTGGCTGCGGGCCTGAGCGCCGGCTGGGCTTTGCGTGGCACGGAAACGCAAGCGGCAGCCAACGTGCCCGCAGCCCCCCGGGCTGGCTATCAGGTGGTCAGCCTGACGCAGGCGGCGGACCCGAATCGGGTCCTCCTGCATATCGACAGCGCCGCGCCTGGCAAGATGCGGGCGGTGCTAGATCAGGTCGAGCGCCTGCTGGACGATGCAGATCGGCACGGGCGCGTCGTCCAGATCGAGGTCCTCGCCAACAGTGGTGGGCTTGATCTGCTGCGTGCAGGCCGTAGCCCGTATGCTGAGCGCATGGCGCGCATGAAGCAGCGCCACGCCAACAACCTGCACTGGGTGGCATGCGGTCAGTCCATCGCACGACTCAGCAGCGATGGCGAAAAGGTCGTCCTGCTGCCTGCCACCCAGACTACGCCGACCGCCATCAGGGAAATCGTCACCCGGCTCCAGCAAGGCTGGACCTATGTTCAGGTTTGAGCGCGGGACGACCCTTTTCACTCTCCTGCTGCTTCTGCTGTTGTCGGTTCAGGCCAGCGCGGCCCCGCTGGTCAATCAACTCGCCGATCATCCCTCCCCCTACCTGGCCTTGCATGGCCACGACCCGGTGGCATGGCAGGAATGGAATGCCGCCACAATTGCGCGTGCGCGGCGGGAAAGCAAGCTGCTATACGTTTCGGTCGGTTACTTCGCCTGCCGCTGGTGCCACGTCATGCAGCGCGAGAGTTACCAGAACCCGCAGATTGCGGCGCTGCTGAACCGCGATTTCATACCGGTCAAGGTCGACCGTGAGCTCAACACCGGGCTGGACGACGCCTTGCAGGTTTTTTCCGCACGCCTTCGAAGTGCCGCAGGCTGGCCCCTGAACGCCTTTGTGACACCGCAGGGCTATCCCGCGTATGTCGTTTTGTATGAGCCACCTGACGCGTTCCGCGCACTGTTGACCCAACTCTCCGCGCGCTGGGCCGCGGATTCGGCAGGCATTCGCCGACTGGCCATGTTGGCTGCACCGCCGGCAGGTGCGCCGCCCACGGATGCCCCACTGACAGCGACGCGTAGTGCGAAGGCCTGGGATCGGCTAATCGCGAGTGTATGGCAGGAGGCCGACACGCTGCGCGGTGGTTTCGGGCAGGTCAGCAAATTCCCCATGGCGCCGCAGTTGAGTGCCTTGCTGGACCGGCAGACCAGGCAGCCCGACGCCCGGCTGGCCGGGTTCTTGCGCCTGACGTTCAACCAGATGGCCACGCGCGGCATGCGGGATCATGTCGGCGGTGGATTCTTCCGCTATACCGTCGATCCAGACTGGGATGCGCCGCATTTCGAAAAAATGCTCTACGACAATGCACAACTGGCCATCCTCTATCTGCGCGCCGCGGCGGTACTGGATCAGCCGGGCTATCGCGAGGTTGTCCGCAGTACGCTCGGATTCATGCGGGACGAACTACAGGATGCAAGTGGCGGCTTCTACAGCAGCACGTCGGCGGTCGACGCGTCCGGACGGGAGGGGCCACCTACCTGTGGGAACGCGCTGAACTGAAACGGCACCTGCCGGCGGAGGTTTACGCCGCCGTGCACAGGGTTTGGCGACTCGACGCGCCGCGCAGTTTTGAAGCAGGCTATCTGCCTGCGGAATACGTCCCCCCAACGCCGGATGAACGCCCCTTGCTGGCCGATGCCGCGCGCATCCTGTATCCGCTGCGTCGGACGCGCAGTCTGCCCAAGGACGACAAGCTGAATGCCGGCCTGAATGGCCTCGCGCTGTCGGCTTTCAGTCGGTCCATCCGGCTCGACCCAGCCTATCGCCAGGATGCCGACCGTCTCCAGCGATTTCTGCTGGCGCGGCTGGCCAGGGGAGGGCGCTTGATGAAGGCGCTGGCGCATGGTCGCACCCTGCCGAATGCGGAGCTGGAGGATTACGCCTACGTCGTGCAAGGCTTGCTCGATCATGCGGATGCCACCGGCGATGAGCAGTCGCGCGAACGTGCGCGGCAATTCGCCCATACCGCGTGGAAGATGTTCTGGACTGCACAGGGCTGGAAACGCGAGGCGCGGCCGCTGCTGGCGACGTTGCAGCCCGAGCCGGCGCTGGCCGATGGCGCGTTGTATTCACCGTCCGACGTGCTCATTCTCGCCAGCCTGCGCTTGCAGGATCCCGCATTGAACCAGCTGGCGCGCCGCGCGGCGCGGTGGCGTGTGCCGGCCATGGAGCAGGACGCTTACGCCTATCCCACGCGGGTGCGTGTGCTGACGCAGGCATCGTCGGATTAGGCCGCTTGCGCGACCTAATTGAGTTCAGGGTCCTGCGTCGGTTCTACCGTGCGTTGCAGGGGGCGCCGCCCGACCTTGACGTTGAGGTCCAGCGATTGCTGCTTGCGCGCCACGGTCAACCGCACCTCGTCGCCCGGTTTCAGGGCGGCGATGAGGTTGAGCAACGACGCCGAATCGGTCACCGCACGGCCATTGACCGCCAACAGAATATCGCCCGGCCGGATGCCGCCGACGTCGGCCGGGCCGCCTTTCAGAACCCCGGCGATCAACGCCCCCTTTGCACTTTTCAGGTTGAATGATTCCGCCAGTTCCGGACTCAGATCCTGCACCTCGACCCCGACCCAGCCGCGCGTCACGCTGCCCGACTTGATGATCTGCTCCATCACCTTGCGCGCAATGCTGACCGGAATTGCGAAGCCGATGCCTTGCGAACCGCCGGTGCGCGAATAGATCGCACTGTTGATCCCGACAAGGTTGCCTGACGCATCGACCAGTGCGCCACCCGAGTTGCCGGGGTTGATGGCGGCGTCGGTCTGGATAAAGTTCTCGAAGGTGTTGATGCCCAGATGGGTTCGCCCAAGCGCGCTGACGATCCCCGCGGTGACAGTCTGGCCGACGCCGAACGGATTGCCGACTGCCAGCACCCAGTCGCCGACCTTGAGGCTGTCCGGTTCGGCAAAGGTGATCGCCGGCAGGGCGCTGGCATCAATCTTCAGGACTGCCAGATCGGTTTCCGGGTCAGCGCCGACAACGCGGGCAGGCACCGTTTTGCCGTTAGCCAGCGCGACCTCGATTTCGTCGGCAGCCTCGACTACGTGCTGATTGGTGAGAATGTAGCCATTCGGGCTGACGATCACCCCCGAACCCAGATTCGATACCTCGCGCGGGCGGGTGTCCAACTGATCGCCAAAAAAATAGCGGAAGATCGGGTCCTGCAGGGCGGGGTGGGCGGGGCTGCTTAACTTCTGCTGCGTGAAGACGTTGACCACCGATGGAATCACCTTCTGTGCCGCAGGGGCGAAAGATTCAACGGGGGTGGCCATACGGCTTGTCGGTTGCGCCGCCTGCCGGATGGTGAGGCTCGGCCCTTGTGTCTGCCAGTGCAGGAGATCGGGTCTGAACAGGGCAACAATGAACAGCACGCCAAGCGCCACCGTGGTGGATTGAGCGAACAGCAACCAGAATTTGCGCATTTGCATGTTGATTAAATTCAGAGACTTGGCGTGGTTTTTATACCCGCCAAATTATAGCCCAGGGCGGATGGTGATTGCGGCAATGTCAAGACGGGCTTCCGGTAAGCCTAGCAATTTGGTTAGAATGCCGGTTTTATCTCAACACGTTCAGGTTAGGGAAACATGAGCCAGGAAGCCGAAGGGCAAAAAGTGGACACACGTAAACGAAAATTCCTGATCGCCGCGACCAGCGCCGTTGGTGGGGTCGCAGTGGCGGGGATGGCCGTGCCGCTGGTGATGAGCATGCTGCCGAGCGCTCGCGCCAAGGCAGCAGGTGCGCCGGTTGAGGTCGATGTCAGCAAGATTGAGCCGGGCATGTTGCTGACGGCTGAATGGCGCGGCAAGCCGATATGGATCGTCAACCGCACGAAGGAAATGCTTGACCTGCTGGGCAAGCACGATGACAGGCTGGTTGACCCGAACAGCGAACAGCCGCAACAGCCTCCTTACTGCAAGAATGCCACCCGCTCGATCAAGCCGGAGTATTTGGTCGCAATCGGCATCTGTACCCACCTTGGTTGTTCGCCCACCTACCGCAAGGAAGTTGGTGCGGAGGACCTCGGGGCCGATTGGCCAGGCGGTTTCCTCTGTCCCTGCCATGGTTCGCGCTTCGATCTGGCTTGCCGCGTGTTCAAGGGCTCCCCGGCGCCGACCAATATCGTGATTCCACCATATCAATACCTCAGCGCCGCCAAGATTCAGATCGGTGTGGACGCAAAAGGAGCCTAAAAGAATGTCTGCCCTGCAAAAAATGATGGGTTGGGTCGATGACCGCTTTCCTCTGACCGCAACCTACAAGGCGCACCTGTCTGAGTACTATGCGCCCAAGAACTTCAATTTCTGGTACTTCTTCGGATCGCTGGCGCTTCTCGTGCTGGTGATGCAGATCGTTACCGGGATTTTCCTCACCATGAACTACAAGCCGGATTCGGGGCTCGCCTTCGCTTCCGTCGAGTACATCATGCGCGACGTCGACTGGGGTTGGCTGATCCGCTACATGCACTCCACCGGCGCGTCGATGTTCTTCGTCGTCGTCTATCTGCACATGTTCCGCGGCCTGATGTACGGTTCCTATCGCAAGCCGCGCGAACTGATCTGGATCTTCGGTGTGCTGATCTATCTGGCGCTGATGGCTGAAGCCTTCCTTGGCTATCTGCTGCCTTGGGGGCAGATGTCCTACTGGGGCGCTCAGGTGATCGTTAACCTGTTCTCTGCGGTGCCTTTCATCGGTGATGACCTGTCGGTCTGGATTCGCGGCGACTACGTCATTTCGGACGCCACGCTGAACCGCTTCTTCGCGTTCCATGTCATCGCCCTGCCGCTCGTGCTGATCGCGCTGGTGGCCGTGCACCTGGTGGCGCTGCATGAAGTCGGTTCCAACAACCCGGACGGCATCGAGATCAAGAAGAAGAAGGATCCCAAGACGGGCATTCCGCTGGACGGCATTCCTTTCCATCCGTATTACACGGTGAAGGATATTGTCGGCGTGATCGTCTTCCTGATGGTCTTCTCGGCAATCGTGTTCTTCGGTCCCACGATGGGCGGCTACTTCCTGGAAAGCAACAACTTCATCCCGGCCGACCCGCTGAAGACCCCGCCGCATATCGCGCCATTGTGGTACTTCACCCCGTTCTACGCAATTCTGCGCGCGGTGCCGCCGATGTTCGGCTCGCAGTTCCCGGGCGTGGTGGCGATGGGTATGTCGATCGTGTTGATTTTCTTCCTGCCCTGGCTGGATCGCGGCAAGGTCAAGTCGATCCGCTACCGCGGCCCGATCTACAAGATCATGCTGGCGCTGTTCGTCGTGTCTTTCATTGGTCTTGGTTACCTTGGTCTGCTGCCTCCCTCGCCGGTGGCGACGCTTCTCGCTCAGACATTTTCAGTGATTTACTTCCTGTTTTTCCTGTTGATGCCCTGGTATACCTCGATTGACAAAACCAAACCGGAACCGGAAAGGGTGACTGGCTAAATGAAACGCTTGAAGAATTTTCTTTTCCTGCTGATGGCGGTTCCCGTCATCACTTTCGCTGCCGAGGAAGGGCCTCATCTGGATAAGGCACCGGTCAATCTGTCCGACCAGGCGTCCCTGCAGCGCGGCGCGCGCATGTTCGTGAACTACTGCCTCAACTGCCACAGTGCCGCTTCCATGCGCTACTCGCGCATGGAAGATCTGGGACTCACAGAAGAGCAGATCAAAGACAACCTGATGTTCGCGGCTGACAAGCCGGGTGAGACCATGACGGTTGGCATGGACAAGAAGGACGCCAAGGGCTGGTTCGGTTCCGCGCCGCCCGATCTCAGTGTGATCGCGCGCGCACGTGGCTCCGACTGGCTGTATACCTATCTGCGCAGCTTCTATCGTGACCCGTCGCGCCCAACTGGCTGGAACAACGTCGTGTTCCCCAAGGTTGCGATGCCGCACGTGCTGTGGAGCCTTCAGGGTGAGATGGCACCGGTCATGAAGAAGGAAGGCGAACATGAGGTGATCGAGCGCCTGGAGCTGGTCAAGCCCGGTAGCGTGACCTTGGCCGAGTACGACGCCATGGTCGGCGACCTC
>JBLMYH010000038.1:0-8034 GCA_050258175.1 Hyphomicrobiaceae bacterium | reverse complement strand
CTGCGCGCTGGTAATGCGCGTCGAGGTCGTCCGGGTGGTGCGCAAGGCGGGCTTCGAGTTCGGTCAGCGGCGGCGCCTGCCGCGCGGTTTCAGCCAGATTCAGATGGGCGTAGAGGGGAGCGATCATGGCGTCGTCGCGCGCTTCCGCCGGCAGGCTGTCGAGCAGCTTCAGCGCCTGCTCGCCGTCGCCCTCGGCCCACAGCAGTTTGGCGAGGTCGCGTGGGATGGCGAGGTTGTCGGGCTCGGCCATCGCCGCGTTGGCCAGCAGCATGCGCGCCTGCTGCACGTTCCCTGCCTGCCACGCAGCCAGGCCGAGCGCATGGGCGCGATGGGCGTCGCCGGCGATGAAGCGGTCGAGCACCTCGCGAAAACTGCTGTCGGGGTCGGCGCCGTGGATGGTGTGGGCGACCTCGCCGCGCCAGAAGAATTTTACCGTCGGCACCGAATTCACGCTGAAACGTCGCGCCAGTTCGGGCAGCTCGTCGGCGTTCAGCATGACGAGCAGGAACTTGCCGCCGTATTCGCTGGCCAGTTTCACCAGCCGCGGCATCAAAATGAAGCAGGGGCCGGCCTTGGGTGTCCAGAAATGCACCAGCACCGGACCCTTGTGCGAGTTTTCCAGCACCAGCCGGTTGAAGTTCTCGGCGCTGGCATCGAAGACATACGGCGACAGGGCCATCAGTCGAATGCCCCGGTCCGGGCAAAGCGGTCGCACGCGGCGACCAGTTCGCGCGCGATGCCGGGCTCGAACGCCGAATGACCGGCGTCTGGCACGATGACGTAGCGGGCCTCGGGCCAGGCGCGCGCCAGTTCGTCGGCCGACACGATCGGACAGACCGCGTCGTAGCGCCCCTGCACGATGGTCGCCGGAATGCCGCGGATGCGGTCGACGTTGGCGAGCAGGCTGTTGTCGGGCAGGAAGATGTGGTTGACGAAATAGTGCGCCTCGATCCTGGAATGCGGGAGGGCAGTCTTGTCGCTTCCGAACGCCGCGACGAGTTCGGGGTTGGGCAGCAGGGTCGAGCACGAAGCCTCGAACGTGGCCCACTGATGGGCGGCGGGCTGGTGCACGGCCGGATCGGGATCGACCAGGCGGCGATGGTAGGCGCCGAGCAGATCGTGGCGTTCGCTTTCTGGGATGAACTCCGCCAGCTGCCGCTGGGCCTCGGGGAAGAAGGCACGAATGCCATCGAGGAACCAGTCGATCTCGCTTTTGCGGCAGAGGAAGATGCCGCGAAGCACCAGACCCCGACAGCGATCAGGATGCGCCTCGGCGTAGGCGAGCGCCAGGGTCGAACCCCATGAGCCGCCGAAGATCAGCCAGGTGTCGATGCCGAGTTCGCGCCGCAGCGCTTCCATGTCGGCGATCAGGTGCGGGGTGGTGTTGTCGGCAATTTCGCCGTGCGGCGTCGAGCGCCCGCTGCCGCGCTGGTCGAACAGGATGATGCGGTAGCGCGCCGGATCGAAGAACCGCCGCTGGGCAGGCGAAGTGCCGGAGCCGGGGCCGCCGTGCACGAACAGCACCGGTATGCCATCCGGGTTGCCGGAGGTCTCCCAGTAGATGCGATGGATGCCAGTTGTTTCCAGCATGCCGCTGGCGTAGGGCGTGAGAGGCGGGTAGAGCGGCGTTATGTCTGGCATGGGACGTGTCTTGTATCAATTGACCGAATCATATCGCCTGGCTCGTGCTCGCGTGAATAGGGATGCTGCGCCGGCTTTGCCGCGTGCCAGCGGTGGGCAGTATCGACAGGCGATGGCAGGGTACGTATGCTTTCATTGCGCATTAGAGGCGTCGGTGGGCGAACCCCCGCGGATGGCACGCCGAAGAAAGATATCCAACCATAACTGATACCAGGAGCTGTTCATGAGGCATGCCGTGAGGGTCGCGCTGCTGGGGCTGGGTGAGATCGGGGAAAGGTTTGCCGAGCATTTTCTGGAGAAGATCCAGGAAGACGGCGTCAACGTGGAGATCGTTGCCGTCGCGCATCGCAACCTGGAGTCGCCGGTTGCGCTCGGTTTCAGCCACAACAAGGTGCCGGTATTCAAGGATGCGATGGAGGTGGTGACGATGGGCGCGAAAGTCGACATCATTTTCGATCTGACCGGCGACCCTGAATTGCGCAAGAAGCTGCGCGTGGCGCTCCAGCAGAGCCATAACCAGCACACCGTGATCGCGCCCGAAGTGGTCGCGCATCTGCTGTGGAATTTTTTTGGCGAGGGTGAATTGCCGAGGAGTGGCCAGACCGGCTACTCATGCATGGGCTGACTGCCCAAGCGCCGGCCAACCAGCGCTGATGTTGTTTTTGGTTCAATTGACATGACATCCGTCTTCAAATTCGCTCACGCCTCAAACCCGGACTGGACTCAGGCCGCGCAGGCCTGCATGAGCCAGCTAGGGGCGATCCCATCCGCAGCGACGCTGGGATTTCTGTACGTGTCGGACGCCTTTGCTGGCGAGCTCGGCGCGATTCTGGCGTTTTTCAAGAGCGCAACCGGCGTGCAGCACTGGACCGGCAGCTTGGGCGTGGGCGTTTGCGCCACCGGTGTGGAGTATCTGGAAGCGCCGGCGCTGGCCGTGATGCTCGGGGAGTTCGAGCTGGCCGATTTCAGCATGCTGCCGGTGTTGCGTTCGCCGCATGACATCGAGACGCAATCGGCCGATGCCTATTTTGCCGTGGCACATGGCGACCCCGCGAATAACCGGATGCAGGAACTGATCGACAGCCTGAGTGCGCACGTGTCGAGCGGCTTTGTCGTCGGCGGGCTGTCGAGTTCGCGTGGCGAGACGGCGCAAATCAGCGATGGGGTGGTGAGCGGCGGCTTATCCGGTGTGCTGTTCAGCGAGCGGGTGAAGCTGGCGACTCGGCTGACGCAGGGCATCTCGCCGCTGGGCCCGCGCCACATCATCACCGCCGCCAACAAGAACGTCATCGGCAGCCTGGATCACCGTCCGGCGCTGGATGTGATGAAAGAGGAGATCGGCGAAGTGCTGGCGCGCGACCTGCGCCGCGCTGCCGGCTACATTTTCGCCGGCCTTCCGGTGCGCGGGTCGGATACGGGTGATTATCTGGTGCGCAATATTCTCGGCGTCGATCCGCAGAACAACCTCGTGGCCGTCGGCGAGTATGTGGAACCGGGGGACGAACTGCTGTTCTGCCGGCGCGACCAGCAAACAGCCGAGGAGGACCTGCTGCGGATGCTTGCCGCCATCGGTTCGCAACTGGACGTGCCGATCCGGGGGGGCGTGTATTATTCCTGCCTGGGGCGGGGCCGCCACATGTTCGGCGCGCCGAACCGGGAGCTGGGTTTGATTCGCGACGCCCTGGGGGACTTCCCGCTGGTGGGCTTCTTTGCCAACGGGGAAATTTCCCATAACCGTTTATATGGCTACACCGGGGTATTGACCCTGTTTGGCTGACGCAGATAGAGAAACTCGGAGATACGCATGACCCTGCATGCCATGAAGGAAGATGAAATCCGCCTGTTGCGCGACGAAATCGAAATGCTGATGAACGAACGCCGTCAGCTGTTGCAGGTGACGGGCGCGGCAGCGGTGTTCGTCGCCAATCTCGACACCGACACGCTGCCCGATGAAACCGGCACCATCGATGCTGCCGAGATGCTGGCCGAACAACTCAACGGCCTGTCCGAGGAAACCCTCAAGGACGCGCTGGAGTCGGTGCGCGCCGAAGTCGATCCAGCACAGTAGCCGGATCTGACGCCTTGATCCGTGCAGCACTGCCTGTCCCGTCCGAACTCAGGCGCGTCGCGCTGATTGTCGGGCTGACGGCGCTGGCGTATGCGCTGGCAGGCTGGATCAGCCTCAAGATTGCAGCGTATGTGGCCAATGTTGTCGCCGCGGTCTGGCTGGCGGCAGGCATCGGCGCCGTGGCGACTTTGCGGTTCGGCATGGCGGGCGTGGCGGGGGTTTTGTTGGGATCGTTTGCGGTCAACGGCCAACTCCTGCCGGCGGAAGATGCATTTCGTCTTGCTCTTGGTGCGGCCGCGGGCGCAGCAGTGATCGGGTATCTGCCGCGCTACCTTCCACCTTTCAGTTTTACCCTCGACTATGTTTCCAGTGTCGCCAAGTTCGCACTGGTGGCCACTCCGCTTGGGTGCGCGGTGAGCGCGCTGGCAGGCGTGTGCAGCCTTTACTTCTTTGGCCATCTGCAGGCCGACCTGGCGTGGCGGACGCTGTGGGTTTGGTGGCTGGGCGATCTGCTGGGCGTGTATCTGATCGCCCCGCTGCTGCTGACGGCGTCGCGCTGGGATTTGCTGCCGACCAACAAGGGTGCGCGTCTGGAAGCGCTGGCCCTGGTGGTCAGCATGCTCTTTCTGACGCGGGTGATGATGGAATACGCCATGCCTTTGCGGCCCGCCGAGATCGTCTTGTTCGTATTGCTGCCGGCGGTGCTGTGGGCGGCGCTGCGCTTCTCGGTGACCGGAGCAAGCGTGGCCATTTTTCTCGCGGCGCTGATCGTGCTGGGGGTTTCGGTGGTCTCCTTTGGCGGACTCACCGGCGCCACGACGCCGCGCGAAGTGTTTGCACTGCAGATCAGCATGCTGACCATGGCGCTCGGCGGCCTGTTCGTCTCGGCCGCCCTGACCGAACGCCGCTATTCGGAAATGCGGCTCGACATGCTGGCCAACCACGATCCGCTGACCGGGCTGCCGAATCGCTCGTATTTCCAGGACTTCCTCGGTCACGCGCTGGCGCGCGCGCAGCGCGAGAAATTGCAGGTTTCGCTGCTGTTCATCGATCTCGATCGCTTCAAGCACATCAACGACTCGCAGGGGCACGAGGTGGGCGACCAGGTGCTGCGCGTCGTGGCCAACCGGCTGGATGAACAGCTGCGTGCCGAGGACTTCGTTGCACGCCTGGGCGGCGACGAGTTTGCCGTCATCCTGACGCATCCGTCCGCTTCGCGCGCCGCCAGCAGGGTGGCGCGCAAACTGCTCAAGGCGCTGGCCGAGTCGTTCAAGGTCGAGCGGCGGCGTTATGCCATTGGTGCGAGCATCGGCATCAGCGTGTATCCGGACGATGGTCCCGACGCCAACACCCTGCTGCGTCAGGCCGATCTGGCGATGTACCAGGCCAAGCAGCGCCGCAGCGGCTTCGAATATTTCAGCGACGAACTGAACGCCGTTGCGCAGCAGCAGCTGAGTCTGGAGACCGGCCTGCGCCATGCGCTGGAGCGCAATGAACTGGGGCTGGCCTACCAGCCCAAAGTCGATCTTGCCAGCGGTCGGGTGGTGGGGGTGGAGGCCTTGCTGCGCTGGTTCACCCGTTCGGGCGGCATCATCTGGCCCGACCAGTTCATCCCGGTGGCCGAGGAAACCGGCCTGATCATGCCGCTGGGGCGTTGGGTGGTGCGGGCGGCGTGCGAACAGTGGATCGCCTGGCGTGATGCCGGCCTCAATCCGCCCCCTGTGGCGGTCAATCTGTCACCGCGCCAGTTTTCCGACGCGCGTCTGATCGATGATATCGACACCATCCTGAAAGAGACCGGCATGGAGCCGTCGCATCTGCAGCTTGAGGTGACCGAAAGCGCTGCGATGGAGGACCCGGCGCTCTCCTTCGACATGCTCGATGCCTTGCGCCAGCGCGGGCTGCACATCTACATCGACGATTTCGGCACCGGGCATTCCAACCTTGGGCAGTTGAAGCGGATGCCGATTGATGCGCTGAAGATCGACAAGAGCTTCGTGACGGATGTGCTGACCGATATCGATGACGCCGAAATCGCCAATGCCATTATCCGTCTGGCGCACGCGCTCAATCTGCGGGTGGTGGCCGAGGGCGTCGAGTCGGTCGAGCAGGTGGCGTTCCTGAAGCAGAATGGCTGCGATGAAATCCAGGGCTATGTGGTTGCCAAACCGCTGCCACCTGACACGGTGGCGACGTTTTTCGATCAGCACTTCGATTTTCAGCCAGCCCCGCCAGGCGCCTGCCGTCAAAGTGGCCGCTTGACGACGATGGCGCCGCGCAATTCTCCGACCTTGTAGCCGGTGGCTTTGTCCAACGGGTATTCGGCCCGCAAACGCGCCTTTACCCCTTCCGGAATCGACTCCGCCGGACCGTGGCAGGTCAGGCACATCGGCTGCACGGCAATGGCCTTGGCATAGCGCAGATATTTTCCGGACGGCTCGGTCACCACTTCGGCCAGTTCCATCGTGTCGGGCTTTTCTCCCTGTTTCATGCGTTCGCTGAAGAGCGCCAGCGCCTTGGCTTCCCAGGCATCCGGGGTTCCCGTCTTGGCGTTGCGCACACGCGTTCCAACCCGGCCCACTTCCCAGCCGGTCTGCCTGGACAGGCTGGCCGCAATCTGCGGGGCGATTTCCTTGCACGCGCTGACGGCGGACTCCGGCCCGTTGGCGCTTAACTCCGCCTTCAGCTTGCCGCCCAATTGCATGGCCAGGGCCTTGGCCACATCCCGGCTTTCTTTGATCTGCTCGGGCTGCGCGGCTCCGGTGCCGTAGGTCGCACAGCCGGCGAGCAGCAGGGTCAGGATCAGGGATTTTTTCATGGTGAGCTTCTGTTTGGTCAGTGGTTAATTGAGGCGCTTGATCCCCAGCGCCTTCAGCACGTACTTCTCGTACAGCGGCTCGGAGTTGCCGGTCTTCATCTTGCGCATGAAATACTTTTCGAACGCCACCTTGGCCAGGTGCACCCATTTGCCTTTCTTCGCCCAGGTGACGTTGCGCGGCGGAATCTGCGGAATCGCCACGAACGCCGCGCCGGTGTCGCCCATGTCGGCCAGGCAGATCGTGCTCCAGGTGCCGGTGTGGCTGGGCGCCTTGCCGGCGAGCTCGTCGGCGATGTTGTGGACGATCGCGGTGACCATCGATTCGATCATGTAGCCGGTCTTCGGCGTGCCGGTGGCGACCGGCGTCTGTTCGACCGGCGGGATCGCGATGCACACGCCCGCGGAATAGATGTTGGGATATTTGGGGCTGCGCTGGTGCTTGTCGACGATCACGAAGCCGCCCGGATTGCACAGCCCTTCCACCGCAGCGACTGCCGCCACGCCACGGAACGGCGGCAGCATCATCGCGTAACTGAAGTCGAGCGTGTGCTCGCGCAGCTTCTCGCCGAAGTCATCGAGTTCCTCGATATGCATTTTTCCCGCTTCGACCTGCGTCGTCCTGGCGTTGGTGATCCACTTGATGTGGCGCTGGCGGAATTCGGCCTCCAGCAGGCCTTTCGAATCGCCCACTCCGCCCAGCCCGAGGTGGCCGACGTAGGGCTCGGACGAGACGTAGGTGATCGGCACTTTGTGCCGCAGCTTGCGGCGGCGCAGGTCGGTTTCCAGCGCCATCGCGTATTCGTAGGCGGGGCCGAAGCACGACGCACCCGGCAGTGCGCCGATCACCACCGGGCCGGGGTTTTTCAGGAATTCGAGATAGTGTTCATACGCGCGTTCGGCATGTTCCACCGTGCACACCGATTCCGTGTGGCCGCCTTCCGGCCCCGCGCCGGGCACCAGGTCGAAGGCGAGCCGGGGACCGGTGGCGACCACCAGATAGTCGTAGTCGACGACGTCGCCGTTGGCCAGGTGAATCCGGCTGTTGGCGGCGTCGAGGGTGTCGGCGCGCTGGGCGATGAAGCGGATGCCCTTCTTCTCCAGGTAGGGCCGCAGCTTGAACGTGGTCTCGCGCGCCTCGCGCCAGCCCAGCGCGACCCAGGGGTTGGACGGCACGAACTGGAAGATTTCCGATGCGTTGATCAGGGTGACCGTGTGCGATTTGTCGAGCAGGTGGCGCATTTCGTAGGCTGCGGGTGTACCACCCGTGCCTGCGCCGAGGATGACGATGTGTGCCATGGATGTATTTCTGAAAAAACGGGAAGAAAAAAGCGCAGTCCGCACCGGGCGGAAATGGGCTGCTGTGCAGGGTTCACGGTTTACATGCGGTCACCTCAAGAAGTACCGGACATAGATGGTCAGGCCCACGCCCATCCATAGCCAGGCGACGAGGGGGCCGAGCAGCACGCGCAGCACGCGGTTGCGGGGGATGAAGCCAACGCCGTGCACG
>JBLMYH010000037.1:0-9968 GCA_050258175.1 Hyphomicrobiaceae bacterium | reverse complement strand
ACGGCAGCATCATCTTCCCCGACCGTCAGCTGATGCTGTTCGCCGACGACGTGCTGAGCCGCAATCCCGGGGCCGAGATCATTTTCGACGTCAAGTCCACCCGCAAGCTGTTCGGCTGGATACGCGACCGCGGCGGCCGCCCGCTCCTGTGGAAGACCGGCCACAGCTTCATCAAGGCCAAGATGAAGGAAACCGGAGCGCTGCTGGCGGGCGAGATGTCCGGCCACGTATTCTTCAAGGAGCGCTGGTTCGGCTTCGACGACGGCCTCTACGCCGGCGCGCGCCTGCTCGAATATTTGAGCAAACAGGCCGACATCAACGCCACGCTGCACGGCCTGCCCGACACGGTGAACACCCCCGAACTCAACATCAAGATGGCCGAGGGCGAGCATTACGCGCTGATGGACACTCTGCAGAAGACCGCACACTTCCCCGAGGCCCAGGAAGTCATCACGCTCGACGGCCTGCGCGTCGAATACGCCGACGGCTTCGGCCTGGCGCGCCCGTCCAACACGACGCCGGTGATCGTGCTGCGCTTCGAGGCCGACAACGCCGAGGCGCTGGAACGGATCCAGGCGGACTTCCGCCGCGTGATCCACCAGGCCGCACCCAGCCTCACGCTGCCGTTTTGAGCCCGCTGTCTTGAGTCGCGCGGGCAAGCCGCCGCGCAGCCTGCACGTCATCGGCGGCAAGGCGCTGGGCGGCGCGGAACGCTTCTTCATCCGGCTGGTGAACGCACTTGCGCGTAGTGGCCAGCCCGTGGCCGCCGCCACCGTGGCCGGCGGCGAAATCGCCTGGGCCATCGACCCGGCAGTGCCGCAATATCACGCACCGATGCTCGGGGTGTGGGACCTGTACTCGCGCTGGAAAATCAATCGCGCCATCGCAGACTTCCAGCCCGACGTGGTGCAGACCTACATGGGGCGAGCGACGCGCATCGTGCGTCTGCCAAACAACCGGCTGCCGGTGCATCTGGCGCGGCTGGGCGGCTACTACAGCCTCAAGGGCTATCGCCATGCCCACGCCTGGGTAGGCAATACGCGCGGCATCCGCGACTACCTGGCAACGGGCCTGCCCGGCGACCGCGTGCACTGCATCGGCAATTTCGTCGACGCCCCGGAGCACCAGGCACCTGCCGCGCTCGCCAGCTTGCGGCATCAGCTCGGGCTCGACGGCTGCCGCGTCATTCTCGGCCTCGGCCGGCTCCACCCAAACAAGGGCTGGAGCGATCTGCTGCACGCCTTCGCGGAACTTCCCGCCTCGACCGCGGGCATGCCACTGCATCTGCTGATGGTGGGCGACGGCCCATTACGCAAAGATCTCGAGGCTTTGTCGCAACAACTCGGCATTGGATGGCGCGTCCACTGGACTGGCTGGCAGACCGACCCGGCGCCGTATTACCAGCTGGCCGACGTATTCGTCTGCGCATCGGTGCATGAACCGCTCGGCAACGTCATCCTGGAAGCCTGGGCCAACCGGGCCCTCATTGTGTCCACCCGCGCGCAGGGCCCGCTGGAACTGATGCAGGACGACGTCAATGGCCTGCTGGCGCCGCTGGCCGATGCGGCGGGGCTGGCGAAAGTATTGCGCACTGCGCTGGCGCTCGATGGCGGACACCGGTCTCGACTGATCGAGGCCGGATACGGCGAAGTGACACGCCATTATTCCGAGGCGGCGATCGTGTCCGACTACACCGCGCTCTATGCGGATCTGCGGGATCAGGCCGCCGCGCGCGGCGCCGGCCGGGGCCGCAGCTGATCCCGGCCCCACCGATTGTGGTCGCAGTGCGCTCACCGGCAATGCGCGCCCCGATTGCGTCCTCAATCTGTGGCATGGACTAAAATCGCTACACCTTTCCCTTCGCAGCCGGAGACCATCATCAACTGCCTGCTCTTCGCCGATTCCAAAGCCCGGACCATCGCGTTCGATGACATCAGCGACCATGTCGGACAACCGGGATGTTTCATCTGGGTCGAACTGAAATCGCCGGACAGCCAGACCATCACCCGCCTCGGCCGCGAGCTCGGCCTGCATGCACTGGCGCTGGAAGACGCGATCTCCACCCACCAGCGCCCCAAGCTGGAGGAGTACGACGGGCACATCTTCATCGCCGTGCGCACGGCGCAGCTGTGGCAAGCGCGCCTGGAACTCGGCGAAACGCATTTGTTCGTGGGCAGCAATTACGTCGTCGCCATCCGCCACGACAGCGGCAGTGGCTACCAGCGCGTGAGCGATCGCCTGCAACGTCTCCATAACGGCATCAAGCCTGGCACCCCTTACGCGCTGTATCTCGTGCTCGACCTCATCGTCGATCAGTTCAGGCCCGTCATCGAAGGCATGCAGGAGCGGTTCCACTCGCTGGAGAGCCAATTGATGGGCGGCGTCGAGCGGGGACGCGACATGCTGGAACAGCTCTACGAAATGAAGCGCGACCTGACCGCGCTGCGTGACGCCACCGAGCCGATGCAGGAAATCTCGCAAAACCTCGTTCGCCTGCACCCCGAGTTGTCCACCAAGGAGCTCAAGGCCTACTACCGCGACATCCACGACCACGCGGTGCGGGTGTCGGCCGCCATCGACCGCCTGCGCGCCTCGACATCCGATGCCATGCAGTTCCATCTTGCCTCGCTGTCGGTGAAGCAGAACGAGTCGGTGCAGAAACTGGCCGGCTGGGGCGCGCTGCTCGCATTGCCCACGGTGGTGTTCAGCCTCTACGGCATGAATTTCGTCAACATGCCCGAACTGAAATGGCCCTGGGCCTACCCGGCCGTGCTGCTGCTGACCGGAACGGCCGTTCTGGTGTTGTATCGACGGCTCAAGCAGCGTGGCTGGATCTAGGGCCCGCAAAGGCAGGGCGGCGCCTCAATTCCACTCGGCGTGCGCATAGCGCACCCGCGTGCCGGCCTTTTCGTCCTGTTCCAGCCAGACCACGTGCAGCGTTCCCGCGGCATCCAGCACGGCGGCCGGGTCGGACTGCACGCCAGGGCCGGCCGCCGCCGGGACCGCCACGTTGTCGCCGAATGCCGCACCGTCCCAGTCGGCCAGCCACACGTCCGGGGTGCCGTCGCGCGCGTCGTCCCACAGCGCCAGCAGCCGCCCGTCGGCACCGCCGACGATCTGCGCATGCCATTGCGCCATGTTGTCGCCGAAGCTGTCCTGCACCTTGACGTTGCGGCCGAAGTGGCGCGTGCCAGGATCGAATGCCGCATAGACGTCATAGCCGGAGAGGAAGTCGCGCTTGTCGAGCCAGACTGCCACGACCCCCTGCGCGCCCCAGGCCGTCAGCGTGGGCCGCATCGCGCCCGTTCCTGCGCCCAGCCCCATTGATCTTCCCAGGCCGCTGCCCCGGTGCACATCGGTCAGGTGGAGCGGCGGCGCAAAGCTGCGGCCATCGCTGCTGTAGCTCGTCATCGGCACGGTGTGGCGTTCACGGCGGTCTTCCCACGCTACCGTCACGCTGCCGTCGCCCGCCACGGCCAGCGCCGGCCAGCCCTGGTCGGCGCTGGGCAATGCCGTCTCGACCGGCTGCGCGGGGCTCTCCCGAAGCTTGCCCGCCGCCTCGCCCAACCGGGCCACGACGATGTGCCGGAACTGCCCGGCCTGTTCGGCCCAGGCGGCATACAGCTTGCCGGCGCCGGTCGCCAGCGTGACCTGCCCCGCGCCGGCTTCCGAGAGGGCCTGCGCCGCGCCGCCCGGCAGCACGCACGCATGGACCTTGCCACCCTCTTCCCATGCCGCAACGAAGCGCCCGCCGTCCAGTGCAATCACGGCCGGTTCGTAGCACTCCGCCTGGCTCAACCGGATTTCCGGCTGGAAATTCGCTGCCGCCTTCTCCTTCGTCGCCAGATAACACTGCGGTTCGCCGCTGCGGTTGTCTTCCCACACCACGCCGACCGTCGTTCCCGACACCGCCACGTTGCGGCGATTGGCCGACTCCATATGCGGATAAATCTTGGCGCTCCGCACCGAGTTGACGGTCAGCGGCGCGCTCCACTGCCAGGCCGCATGGGCCGTTCCCGCCGCAACGGCCAGCAACAATAGCGCCGCCCTCACGACTTGCCGTCCAGGAATTCGAGCAGGGTTTTCTGCTTGTAATAGCCGCCGCGGACGTAGCGATCGAAATCGCGGAAGTCCTGCACGGTCTTGAAACCCGGAACCTGCATGATCTTGTCGCCCTGCGGCGTCAGGTACACGAACAGCGGGGTGGCAAACGCCTGCAGCCGCGCGCCCAGTTCGGCCTCGGTGATGCGCTCGCCGGAAGGCAGCGTCAGCCGCTTGCCCGATTCGGCGTCGACGTACACCAGCGCGTAGTTGTCGCTGTACAGCTTCTTCAGCGTCGGATCGGAAAAGGTCGCCTTGTTGGTGTGCTCGCACCAGGCGCAGCCATAGCGCCCGAAATAGAGGAATATCGGCTTGCCGCTCGCGCGCGCCGCCTTCAAACCGGCATCGAAGCCGACAAACGGATAGCCCGGTGGCGGGTCGGCCAGCACCGCGGTCGCCCACAAACAGCCTGCCGCCAGCAGCATCCTGACCAGGTTCATCCCGTTCTCCTTTATCTTCATGCCCTGCATTCTGATAAATTCGGGGGCTCACACAACCCTCTTTTATGACCACATGACCCACGATCCCGTCCGCATCGGCCTGGTTTCCATCAGCGACCGCGCCAGCAGCGGCGTCTACGAAGACAAGGGCCTGCCTGCGCTCGTTGCCTGGTTCGGCGACGTGCTGGCCAACCCCGCCGAGTTCGTCACCCGCCTGATTCCGGACGAGCAGGCGCTGATCGAGGCGACGCTGATCGAACTGGCCGACGCCGAGCGCTGCGCGCTCGTCCTCACCACCGGCGGCACCGGCCCGGCGCCACGCGATGTCACGCCCGAGGCCACGCTCGCCGTCGCGCACAAGGTGCTGCCCGGATTCGGCGAGGCGATGCGCGCGGTATCGCTGCAGTACGTGCCGACCGCGATCCTGTCGCGCCAGGTCGGCGTGACGCGCGGCGGCAGCCTGATCCTCAACCTGCCGGGGCAGCCCAAGGCGATCAAGGAGACGCTCGACGGCGTCTTCGCCGCCGTGCCCTACTGCATCGATCTCATCGGCGGCCCGTATCTCGAAGCGCGCGCGGGCACGATCGATGTATTCCGCCCCAAGTCGGCGTTGCGGATATCGGTATGACGGCCGTGCTCGATGCGTTGGCGCGCGCGCTGCGCGATTTGTTCCAGCCGCGCGTGCTGTGGGTGGTGATCTGGCCGATGCTGGCGGCTGGCCTGCTGTGGCTGGTGCTGGCGGTGACGTTCTGGTCCACCTTTCCGGCTGGATCGCGCTGGGCCTCGACAAGCTCGGCGTCCAGGCCTGGTTGACCGGTCTCGAGCCGACCTGGATCGCCAACGGCATTCAGGCGCTGCTGCATCTGCTGTTCTACGTGCCTCTGGTCTATCTGACCGCGCTCGTCATCACCGCGCTGTTCGGCACGTCCGCGCTGATCCGCGTCGTCGCCGAACGCACTTACCCGGAACTCAGGCGCGAGAACGGCGGCGGCCTCGTCGGCAGCCTGTGGAATGCGGCCGTCGCCCTCTTCCTGTTTCTTGCCTTGTGGGTGGTCACGCTGCCGCTATGGCTGCTCGGCGTCGGCGTGATCGTGCCTTTCGCGGCCGCCGCCTACCTGAACCAGCGTCTGTTCCGCTACGACGCGATCGCCGAACACGCGAGTGCGGCCGAAATGGCGACGCTGTTCAGGAACGAGCGCGGCGGCTGGTGGGGACTCGGGGTGCTGACTGGGCTGGTGCAGTTCGTCCCCCTGCTGAATCTGCTGGGTCCGGTATTCGCCGCGCTGGCGTTCATCCACTACGGCCTGGCGCGCCTCGACCAGCAGCGCAAGCGCTCAGCCGCCTGACCCGAAACGTCGTTCGAAGCCTTCGTCGAGATTGATTTCCCGCGCCGTCATGGGACCGATCACGCATTGCTCGAGGCTGGGCGGCATCACCAGCCGGCCGGCCGCATTCACCAGCCGGCCCGCCATGATCTCCGCGTCGTGGCGCGGCACCCCGGGCGGCAATTCCGGTTCGGCGTAGCCCTGCGGATAGACCGGCCGGCCCGCGGCGTCGTACTTGTCGGTCGCCCCCAGCGTGTGCAGCAGTTCGTGCGCAATGACGATGTTGTTCTGTGTTTTCTGGCGCGCGTCGGCAAACGCATGCACCACGCCGATCAGGCCCTTCTGAATGCCCAATGAATGGGCCAGCGCGACGCCGTCCTGCGGCGCGTGGTACAGCACGAACAGCCTGATCCTGCCCAGTTGCGGCAACCACTCGCCCGACTGCCGATACACCCACCAGCGCAGTTTCAGGCTCCACCACGCGGTTTTCAGCAGGCCGCCGCCAGGCGGCGGCGCCGGCGGCAGCGCGTGCAATTCAGGCAACAGCGTGACCTGCATGGCCGGCGACAGCTTGACGCCGTAGCGCGCGGTCTCGCGTCGCAGGAAGGTGTTGATGTCGTCGAAGTCGCTTGCCCGCAGCGCGCGGATCGTCTCCGTCGCCTGCTCCGAGCCGTCGCCGTTGACCGGAATCACCGCCACGTCCAGGGGCGCGCCCCAGCCACGCACCATGGACCGGTCCAGCCAGGTCAGGCCGGCCGTGCCGACGAGCACGCCCAGCAGAAGCAGAATACGAAGTCGGCGAAAGTTCATGGCAAATCGGAGGATGCGTGGCACTTCATTATCGGTGAGGGCAACTCCGGCTTGAGCCGGACGCAGTGTCATGGGCTGTAAGACCAAAGTCCAATATTGCCGGCTTGATACCTGGGGTATGGTGACTAAGGTGGCAAAAGGGGCCGGCCAATCGCGCCCGGACGCCATACGGAAAATCGGCCCCCCAGTGCAGCACTGCTCAGGATGCTTGCGGCAAACAAACGGCCAGACCATGAAAGAACACGGAATATCTGAGGAATTCTCGCTGCTCGGCGGCCCGCTTCACCGGATGGGCGTCCGACTCGGTCTGGTCCGCGGCGGAACCAATACCGTCAGGTTGGGGCTGGTGCTCGGCCTGGTTCCCTGGATCGTCCTGATGGCACTGGCACTCATCGGCGGCGCCGGTCATCTGATCCTTTCCCCGTCCGTGATCGGCGCACATGCACGCCTGCTGCTCGCCATTCCCTTGTTCTTCCTGTGCGAATCGCTGCTGGACCCGAGGGTGACAATGTTCGTCCGCACGATTGTCCGCTCGGAAGTCTTGCCACCGCGTGCACTGCCGGCCCTGGAATCCGAGATCGCCCGCATCAACCGGTGGCGGGATTCCTGGCTGCCAGATGCAACGAGCTTGCTGGCAGCCGTAGTGCTTTCCCTGTTTGCCTCGAAGCTGCATCTTTCCGGCACGACAGCCGCCTACGATCCGAGCCGCGCTGCGGCCGAGATGATGATGGCGGGCCAGTGGTATCTGGTCGTCTGCCTGACCTTGTTCCGCTTCCTGATGATTCGCTGGTTCTGGCGGCTGGGCCTCTGGTGCTTCTTCCTCTGGCGCGTGTCCCGACTCGATCTTCAACTCATGCCGACCCATCCCGATCGCACGGCCGGCCTCGGATACCTGGAAGTCGTGCATGCGCATTTCACGCCGATGATCCTGGCGCTCTCGGTGGTTCAGGCCGCCATGCTGGCGGAGGAATTGTCCAGTGGCACCGCGAGCTTCGAGGCCATTTATCCGGCGTTCGCGCTGGTCCTGGTCGTCGTCGCGGTGCTGTTCCTCGGACCCCTGTTCATTTTCATGTCCTGGCTCTGGGCCTGCCGGGTCAAGGGATTGAGCGACTACATGGTGTTCGGCTCGAGTTATGTGAACGGCTTTGACCGCAAATGGCTGGGCGCAGCCGGCGCCGACCGGGAGCCCCTGCTGGGCACACCGGACCTGCAGTCCCTGGCCGATCTGGGCAACAGCATCAGCGTCGTCAGGGACATGCGCGTCGTCCCGATCAGTCTGCTTCTGTTGAAGGACTACGCACTGACCGCGCTGCTGCCGTTCCTGCCGCTGTTCCTCTTCAAATATCCGGTTGCCGATCTGGCCGAGAAATTCTTCGCCAGGCTGACGGGCCTATGAGCGCGGCAGCGGTCCGGCACACCGAGGCTTCCAGACGGACGTTTTCCAGCGGGCAATACGCTTGCGAACCTTGTGATCCACGCAATAGATGAGGAGGTCAACGTGACGACCCAACAACCGAAATCAGCCAACGATCTGGCGGAAGACCGGACCGATCTCGCGACAGCACGCACCCTGATGGCGATGGACCGTTCGCTGATGGCGTGGATCCGGACCTCGCTTTCCATGATCAGTTTCGGCTTCACCATCTACAAGGTCCTTCAAGGCTTCCAGGAAAGCGGAGAAGTCCTGGCGCATGGCTACAGCCCCCGCTCCGTCGGCCTGTTTTTGACCGGACTGGGCACGATTTCCATGCTTGCAGGCACGATCGAGTATTTCCAGCGGCTCAAGTTGCTGCGCGAGTATCACGCCGTCAAGACCTGGCGGGCGAGCCTCGTCATGGCCGTGATCATGTCCGTCGTGGGCCTGTTCGTGTTCGTGAGCATCATCGCCAAGCAGCTCTGAACATGGCTCCGGGATCTGGCGCGATCATCGAAACCGGCGCCGCCGCGCTCGTTTTTGCCGCCACTTTCCTGATTGGCGGCCGGGTGCATCCTTTCCGGCCGCTGATTCGCGACCGGCGCAGCATTCTCTCGTTTGGCGCCGGCATGTCGGCCGCTTACGTGTTCGTCCACGTCATGCCGGAATTGCACGGCGCCCGCCGTGCGTTTGTGGAATCCGTCTCCATGACCCTGCGCTACGAGGGCATGGCCATCTACTTTGTTGCGCTGCTGGGATTCCTGTTGTTCTATGGCCTGGAACATCAAAGCAATCGCCTGCGCGGTTCCAGCGCAGAAGGCGAGATTGGGCCGGCGTTCAGGCTCGACATTAGCGGTTTTTCAGCCTACGTCTGGCTGATGGCGTACCTGCTGGTCAATCACTTCGGCGACAGCCTGGTCTCGATCGAACTGTATGCGATCGCCCTCGCCTTTCACTTCCTGTCGCTGGACCATTCCCTGCGGCACGAACACGGCGATGCGTACGAGCGGATCGGCCGCTACGTGCTCGCAGGCATGGCCCTGCTCGGCTGGGGGATGGGCCTGCTGTTTGCGCTGCCCGGCCACATCCTGGCCCTCCTGGTGGCGTTCATTTCCGGCGCCATCATCATGAACAGCCTGATCATGGAACTGCCTGCCGAGAAGGATGGGCGCTTCCTGCCGTTCATCGCGGGCGGCCTGGTGTATGGCCTGATTCTGTTACCCCTGGGATAAAAAAGGAGAAGCAATATGGACGATATCTGGCTGCGTTTCGTCGAGAACATGAATGACCGGGTCAGCGGGCCGATGAAGTTCCGGCTGCTGCTGCAGCCGGCAATGGCCGCATTCTTCGCCATCCGTGCGGGATTGAACGACGCTCGGACGGGCAAGCCACCCTATTTCTGGTCCCTCGTGACCGATCCGGCCCATCGAATCGACATGCTCAAGGACGGCTGGAAGAGTGTCGGCAAGGTGTTCCTCATCGCGCTGCTGCTCGATGTCATCTACCAGGTCATCGTGCTGAAATTCGTGTATCCGGGCGAAGCCATCTACGTCGCCTTCGTGCTGGCGATCCTGCCCTATCTGATCCTGCGCGGGCTTGTCACGCGCATTGCCCGCAAGAAATGAATTCAGCGGCGCAACAATGGGCCCTGCGCGCGGCATAAGCGGCATGCCTGGAAGAGCCCCCGTCGCCCGCTGGCTGTTCGCCTACCGGCGCGCATGGCTGCGTGCCGATGTCATCGCCGGGCTCACCGTCGCGGCCGTGGTGATTCCACAGGCGATGGCCTATGCCGTCATCGCCGGCCTGCCGGTCGAGGTCGGGCTGTACACCGCGCTGGTGACGCTCAGCGGGCGCGAGCTTCCCAGCAGCGGGTAGACC
>JBLMYH010000036.1:0-11369 GCA_050258175.1 Hyphomicrobiaceae bacterium | reverse complement strand
TCAATGCGGTGCCGACTTGGTTGACCAGGGTGTGGGTGGCGTCGTGGCCTTTGCGGGCCTTGTATTCGGCGAGGATGGGAACGAAGGCCTGCGAGAACGCGCCTTCGGCAAACAGCCGCCGTAGCAAATTGGGAATCTTGAAGGCGACGAAGAAGGCGTCAGTGAGCAACCCAGCACCGAAGACGCGGGCGATGATCGTGTCGCGCACGAATCCCAGGATGCGGGAGAGCAGGGTCATGCTGCTGACCGCAGCGAGGGCTTTGAGAAGGTTCATGGGCGGACCGGGTTTTGCGCGCATTGTGCGGGTCGCGGGGGTGCGCCGCAATACCGCCGTCGCCGCGCTTGATTTTTTGTCCGGTTGTCCCGTACAATCGCGGGCTTTGGTGAATCTGCCCCGTGGTCAACAGGGCGCTTCGGATTATATTTGCCCTGCCGGTTGTGCAGGGGTTACAGGAGCAGAACATATGGCGAACTCCGCCCAGGCGCGCAAGCGCGCACGTCAAGCAAGCGCCCAGCGCGACAGCAACATGAGCCAGCGTTCCGAGTTCCGCACTGCGATCAAGAAGGTGCGTAAAGCGATCGAGGCAGGTGACAAGGCCGTTGCGCAACAGGTGTTCCAGGCTTCCATGGGCGTGATCGACAGCATTGCCGACAAGCAGATTGTTCACAAGAACAAGGCCGCACGCCACAAGAGCCGCCTGTCGCTGGCGGTCAAGAGCATGGCCTGAGCGTCGGCTTCCGAGTAAGGACCCACGCTGCACCCAGAAAACGCCGCATTAGCGGCGTTTTTCATTCCGGCCTCCGTGGCTTCGGTTCAGTCGCCGTTCTCGGTGAGCAGTTCATTGCTCTCGGCAAACGTCTGCAAGAAGCGATAAGCATTGGGGTCCGTCGCCTTGAGCCGTTTATCCACCACCACGCAGGGAATGCCGTCCAGCGTGGTGGGCTGCACGTAGGGCGAATAGTTGGTGCGGTTATTGGGGTCGATGACGGCGAATGCGCCCGCCAGGCGGTCGGCCCAGTCGCTCGGTCGGAACCGCGAACCCTTGCTGGTGATGCCGCGAATGATGAAAGGGGCGTTGGCGGTGGCGTCATCCATGAGGGTGGGCGGGCGGCTTAAGGAGTTGGCCGATTTTAGCACGCAGGCAAAACGGCGCAGGCGCGGTGGCGCTTGCATGGCCGCGGCTTTTTGAAGATACTGGCGCGGGCTTTACTTGACCAAATTGGTCAACAATACAAAAGGAGGAGAGAACCATGAAAAATCCGCTGGACTCGTTGTGGGGTACCGTCATCGCCGGCGTTGTGCTGACCGCTGTGCTGTATGTGTTTGTCAGAAACTTTCTCGGCTGAGGGACATAGGCAATGGAAAATATCAATATCGTTGCCGCGCTGGCCCGCTGGATCCATTTCATGGCAGGGGTGATGTGGATCGGCCTGCTGTATTACTTCAATTTCGTCCAGGTCGCAGCATTGAAGAATGCCACTGCCGACGGCACTGCCGCCGGCATTACCAAGCATGTTGCGCCACGCGCCCTGCTGTTCTTCCGCTGGTCGGCGGTGCTGACCTGGCTCGCCGGCGCCGCGCTGCTGGGACCGCTGTTCGTCGATGCCTTCCTGCTGCGTAACGGCATGGGAGGGATCGGCATTGGCGCCTGGCTCGGCACCATCATGCTGTTCAACGTCTGGGTACTGATCTGGCCGAACCAGAAGAAAATCCTAGGGAGGGTCGCGGCGTCCGACGCCGAGAAGAACAAGGCGCGCCGCGTGGCCTTCCTGGCTTCGCGCACCAATACCATGCTGTCGATTCCGATGCTGTTCTTCATGGCGGGCGGCTGGTCTCACCGCGCGCTTTTCGGCCTATAATCAAGACGCTGCATGACAAGCACGGCGGCTGCGGCCGCCGTTTTCTATTTCGCTGTTTCATTCAAGTAGCGCAGCTATTTCAGGACAGCCTGGTTGAGGACTGCCATGACAACACATTTGATGAATACCTATAATCGCCAGCCCGTTGCCTTTGTGCGTGGTGAAGGCGCCTATCTGTGGGACGAGGCCGGCAAGCGCTATCTCGATGCGGTCGCCGGCGTGGCGGTGAACGGCCTCGGTCACGCCCACCCCAAGCTGGTAAAGGCTGTCAGCGAACAGGCGGCGTCGTTGATCCATTCGTCCAACCTGTACCGCGTGCTGCGCCAGGAGGAACTGGCCGACAAGCTGTGTGGCCTTTCGGGCATGGACAAGGCGTTCTTCTGCAACTCCGGCTGCGAAGCCAACGAGGCAGCGATCAAGCTTGCGCGTCTGTATGGTCACGGCAAGGGCATCGAGGTGCCGACCATCATCGTGATGGAAAAGGCTTTTCACGGCCGCACCATGGCGACATTGACCGCGACCGGCAGCCGCAAGATCCAGGCGGGCTTCGAGCCGCTGCTGTCGGGTTTTGCGCGGGTGCCTTTCAACGACCTCGAGGCGATCCGCCACGTGGCCGAGCACAACAAGAGCGTGGTCGCGGTGCTGGCGGAGGTGGTGCAGGGCGAGGGCGGCATCAACATGATGGCCCCGGATTTCCTGGCCGAACTGCGCACGATCTGCGACGCCCATGGCTGGTTGCTGATGCTCGACGAAGTGCAGACCGGGATCGGCCGCACCGGCACCTGGTTCGGCTTCCAGCATTCGGGCGTGACGCCGGACGTGATCGCGCTGGCCAAGGGCCTCGGCGCGGGCGTGCCGATCGGTGCCTGTCTCGCACGCGGCGCCGCTGCCGACGTGTTCACGCCGGGCAGCCATGGCTCCACCTTCGGCGGCAACCCGCTGGCCTGCGCGGCGGCGCTGGCGACGCTGGATGCGATCGAAGAGGAGAAGCTGCTCGACAACGCGCGGGTACGCGGCGAGGCGATCCGCACCGGTTTGCGCAGCGCGCTGAATGGCGTGCATGGCGTGGTCGACATTCGCGGCGAGGGCATGATGATCGGCATCGAGCTTGACCGACCCTGCGGCGAACTGGTGGCGGTGGCGCGTGACGCCGGCGTGCTGATCAACGTCACGGCCGACACGGTCATCCGCCTGGTGCCGCCGCTGATCTACGGCGCGGCCGAGGTCGATGAACTGGTCGCAGCGGTGTCCGGCATCGTCAGAAACTACCTGCAGCAGGCGGCCTGATGCTCAAACACTTCCTGCAATTCAAGGACCTGTCGCGCGACGAACTGTTGTATTTGTTCGAGCGCACGCGGCTGATCAAATCCCGCTTCAAGCGCTACCAGCCTTATCACCCGCTGGTCGACCGCACGCTGGCGATGATCTTCGAGAAGAGCTCGACCCGTACCCGGCTCTCGTTCGAGGCGGGCATGCATCAGCTCGGCGGCTCGGCGATCTATCTGAACACGCGCGATACTCAGTTGGGACGCGGCGAGCCGGTGGAAGATGCGGGCGAGGTGATTTCACGCATGGTCGACATCGTGATGATCCGCACCTTTGAGCAGGAGATCATCGAGCGCTTTGCCGCGCATTCGCGCGTGCCGGTGATCAACGGGCTGACCAACGAATACCATCCGTGCCAGATTCTGGCCGACATCTTCACTTTCATCGAGCATCGCGGTTCGATCCAGGGCAAGACGGTGGCGTGGATCGGCGATTCCAACAACATGTGCAACACCTGGCTGCAGGCGGCCGAAGTGCTCGATTTCAACGTGCACGTGTCGACCCCGCCGGGCTATGAGGTCGAGCCCGAACGCGCCAATCTGTATGGCACCGACAATTACGAGAGCTTCGCCGACCCGATGGACGCCTGCCGCGGGGCCGATCTGGTGACCACCGACGTGTGGACCAGCATGGGCTGGGAAGCTGAAAACGACGAACGGCTGAAGGCTTTCGCCGCCTGGCAGGTCGACACCGAGATGATGCAGGTGGCGAAGTCCTCCGCTGTGTTCATGCACTGCCTGCCTGCGCATCGAGGCGAGGAGGTCACCGCCGAAGTGATCGACGGCCCGCAGTCGGTGGTGTGGGACGAAGCCGAGAATCGTCTGCACGTGCAGAAAGCCCTGATGGAATATCTCTTACTCGGAAAAGTGGAAAGCTGAAGATGAACATTGCTTACTTGAAGGACATGGATTCGCTCTATGTCGAAATCAGTCCTGAAAATCCCGCGCAGGCGTGGGAAGCGCACGAAGGCATCGTGCTCAACCTGTCGGAAGACGGCCGTGTGGTAGGCATCGAGATCGAAAAGGCGAGCCTCGCCACCAATCTCGGCATCCTGAAAATCGGCGGCTTCCCCGGCCAGGTCGAGATCATCGACAAGAACCAATCCGGCTCCACTCACTGAATCCACATACCATGAGCGACATCAAGAAAGTTGTACTGGCCTATTCCGGCGGCCTCGACACCTCGGTCATCCTGAAATGGCTGCAGGACACTTACCAGTGTGAAGTGGTGACCTTCACCGCCGACCTTGGCCAGGGAGAGGAGCTCGAACCGGCACGCCAGAAGGCGCTGCAGTTCGGCATCAAGCCGGAGCAGATCTATATCGACGACCTGCGGGAAGAGTTCGTGCGCGACTTCGTCTTCCCGATGTTCCGCGCCAATACCGTGTACGAAGGCGAGTATCTGCTCGGCACCTCGATCGCGCGTCCGCTGATCGCCAAGCGGCTGATCGAGATCGTCAATGAAACCGGCGCCGACGCCATCTGTCACGGCGCTACCGGCAAGGGCAACGATCAGGTGCGCTTCGAACTCGGAGCCTATGCGCTGAAACCCGACGTCAAGGTGATCGCACCCTGGAGGGAGTGGGACCTGCTTTCGCGCGAGAAACTGCTCAATTACGCCGAGACTCACGGCATTCCCATCGACATGAAGCACCGCCAGGGCGGGTCGCCGTACTCGATGGATGCCAACCTGCTGCATATCTCGTACGAAGGTCGTCACCTGGAAGACCCCAATGCCGAAGCCGAAGAAGATATGTGGCGCTGGACGGTGTCCCCGGAGAAGGCACCCGATGCGGCCGAGTACCTGACGCTAGACTACAAGCAGGGTGACGTGGTGGCGATCAACGGTGTCGGCATGCGTGCGCACGAGGTGCTGGCCAAACTGAACGAGATCGGCGGTAAGCACGGCGTCGGACGGCTGGACCTGGTGGAGAACCGCTACGTCGGCATGAAGTCGCGCGGTTGCTACGAGACCCCGGGCGGCACGATCCTTTTGAAAGCCCACCGCGCGATCGAATCGATCACGCTCGACCGCGAAGTCGCGCATCTGAAGGACGATCTGATGCCACGCTACGCCAGCCTGATCTATAACGGCTACTGGTGGGCGCCCGAGCGGAAAGCGCTGCAGGTGCTGATCGACCACACGCAGCAGCACGTCAACGGTACGGTGCGGCTGAAGCTCTACAAGGGCAACGTCATAATCGTTGGCCGCGACTCGAAGAGCGATTCGCTGTTCGACTCGACCATTGCCACCTTTGAGGATGACGCCGGCGCCTACGACCAGAAGGACGCGGGCGGATTCATCAAACTCAACGCGCTGCGCATGCGCATCGCAGCAAAGCTCGACGCACGGAGAAAATAAGCATGTCCCAGTTCGATAATGTCGCGGTTTTCAAGCAGGCCAACGTCTATTTCGATGGCAAGTGCGTCTCGCACACCGTACAGTTCGCCGACGGCACCAAGAAATCGGTCGGCGTGATCCTGCCGTCCACGCTCACCTTCAACACCGGCACCCCGGAAATCATGGAGACGGTGGCAGGGGCCTGCCGCGTCAAGCTGGCAGGCGAGAGCGAGTGGAAGAGCTATGGCGCCGGGCAGTCGTTCAGCGTGCCAGGCAATTCCAGCTTCGATATCGAGGTGACCGGCGAGCCCTATCACTACGTCTGCCATTTCGCGTAAGCGATGACCACCATCACCGTCGTCAAGAAGGATGGCCGCATTGCAATTGCGGCGGATACGCTGACGAAATGGGGCGGCGGCAAGGAGTCCGCCGTTTACGTGGCGAACCACGAGAAGATCATCCGTGTTGGCGATAGCTATGTCGCGATCACCGGATCGGCGACCTTCAAACTGATTCTGGCGGATTATTTCTCCGGGCTGGAGGCGCCGCCGCAACTGGATTCGGCGGCTGACATCTTCAGCGTGTGGAATGCGCTGCACGGTGCGCTCAAGGAGCACTACTATCTGCAGACCGGCGAGGACAAGGAAGAGGATTTGGAATCCAGCCGCATGGACGTGCTGATCGCCAACCCGCGCGGGATCTTCGGCGTGGCGGCGCATCGCACGGTGCAGGAGTTCTCGAAATTCTATGCCTACGGCAGCGGCAGCCCGTATGCCTTGGGGGCGATGTACGCGGCCTATCGCGCGCCCTCGCTCGACGCCGAGGCGGTGGCGCAGCTGGGTGTGATGGCAGCGGCCGAATTCCACGACGAGTCGGGTCTGCCGGTGCAGTCGTTTGTGATGGATGTTGAGGAGTAATCAGGATGCCGAGTTTTGACATCGTGTCCGAAGTCGACAAGCAAGAAGTGCGCAACGCGGTCGACCAGGTCAACAAGGAAGTATCGACACGTTTCGACTTCAAGGGCTCCGACGCGCGCGTCGAGCAGGCCGACTACGTGCTGACGGTATACGCCGACACTGAATTCCAGCTCGAACAGGTGCAGGACATCCTGGCGCAGAAGCTCGCCAAGCGCAGCGTCGACGTGAAATGCCTGGACATTGGCGGGGTCGAGAAGGTCTCGGGCAACAAGGTCAAGCGCGGCGTGACCGTGAAGACCGGCGTGGAAACCGAGCTGGCGAAGAAGATCGTCAGGTGCATCAAGGACAGCAAGCTCAAGGTGCAGGCCAGCATCCAGGGCGACAGCGTGCGCGTGTCGGGCGCCAAGCGCGACGTGCTGCAGGACACCATCGCGCTGGTGAGGAAGAGCATCACCGACTTCCCGTTGCAGTATCAGAATTTCCGCGATTGAGCGAGTGGAGGCGAGCATGGCCAAGGTTCTGGTTCCCCTGGCGGACGGCTGCGAGGAGATCGAAGCCGTCACCATCATCGATCTGCTGCGTCGTGCCGGCATTGAAGTGACGACAGCCGGCCTGAAGTCCGGCATTGTCAAGGCCAGCCGCGGGGTGCAGCTGGTGCCCGATGTCACGCTCGATGTAGCCCTGCAGAGCGATTACGACATGGTGGTGTTGCCGGGCGGCATGCCCGGTGCGGCGCACCTGAAGGACGATGCGCGCATCCTGGAATTGCTGAAGAACATGGCGGCAGCCGGAAAATACACTGCCGCCATTTGCGCCGCGCCGATGGTACTGGCCGAAGCGGGCGTGCTGGACGGCAAGCAGGCGACCAGCTACCCCGGCTTTCTCGATGCGAAACCCGGTGTCATCGTCAGTGCCGCGGCCGTGGTGCAGGATGGCAAGGTGCTGACCTCGCGTGGTCCCGGTACGGCGATGGATTTTGCGCTGGCGCTGGTGGAAACGCTGGCGGGCGCGGGCACACGCCAGCAGGTCGAAGCGGCCCTGGTCAGGTCATAGCTGCCGTGCGGTCTCGTTGTTATCATTAGTCACATACCCGTCCCAGCGACCCGGAGACCACCATGCAGATTCGCGAAATTCTCACGCTCAAAAGCGACACCATCTACAGCATTGCGCCGACTGATTCAGTCGCAAGCGCCGTCGAAAGAATGGTGGGCCTGGGGGTCGGTTCGCTGGTGGTGCTCAAGAACGGGGAGATGGTCGGGCTCCTGACCGAGCGCGACGTGGTGCACGGGATGGTCAGGCAGGGCTGCGACCTGAAGGATGCCGAGGTCAGCACGATCATGGTCACCGAACCGGTGGTGGCCAGCGCCGACGACTCGGTCGACTACGCACGCGACGTGATGACCAAGTCGCATATCGGGCACCTGCCGATTCTCGACGGCAACAAACTGCTCGGCATCATTTCCTTCCACGACGTGGCGCGCGCCTGCCTCAGGGAAGCCAACTTCGAGAACAGCCTGCTGAAGCGCTACATCAAGCACTGGCCCGAATAACGCTTGTTGCCAGAGGGGCCGGGCTAGCGGATCGAGTCGATATCGATTGTCTTTTCCAGGACCTTCGGCACGATCAGCGCGTAGCCTTGCTGCTGCCAGTACGCCAGTTCGGTGATGGCATTGGGCACGACTTCGATGAAATCCTGGAAATCCTCCACCCTGTAGCCGAAATCCGCGGCAGCCTGGCCGCACACCTTGAACTTCACGCCGAGATCGGCGTAATAGCGCATGCGATCGACCGCATCCTGGTATTTCGCTTCGTTCTTTTTGGCCACCGTCACGATCTCGTTGCCGTGGATCACCACGACGATGCTCAGGTCCTCGGGCGAATAGTTGTATGGCGCATCCAGCAGGGGATTCATCAGTGAGCGCACCCAGTACAGCGCACTGCCGATCTTCTGCGGGTTGTCCAGATAGAACTCGAATACGACCTTGGCCGGTCGATAGGGGGTGGCCACCCATTTCCCGGCCGCGTGCACCGGCGCCATCACGCCGAGCCACAACAACACCAGCAGACTCAGGATAGCCTTCATGACGATCTCCTCGCCTTATCGTGTCTGTTTTATAGGCGCTGGGCGGCGTTTTGCTGCAGGCGGCGCAGCGTCTGGAAAAGCTGTAGCCGGCCCGGGTCGATGTCGCCGGCGACGACCGCCGCCTGCAGGCGGCAGCCGGGCTCGGTCTCGTGCTTGCAGTCGCGGAAGCGGCATTGCCCCAGAAACGGGCGGAACTCGACGAAAGCATGCGCCAGGGCGCCGGCATCCATATGTTGCAGGGCGAATTCCTGAAGGCCGGGCGAGTCGATCACCGCCGAACCGGCATCCAGGCGGTGCAGCCGGGTATGGGTGGTGGTATGGCGCCCGCTGTCGAGCGCCTCGGAATACTCGGCGGTGACCGCGTCGGCCCCGGGGAACAGTGCGTTGACGAGCGTCGATTTTCCCATCCCGGACTGGCCGATCAGCAGCGTGGTATGGCCATGCAGCGCCGGCCGCAGCGGCGCCACGTCGGTCAGCGCCGACAGCGTGACCAGCGGGTAACCGATGCGGGTGAGCAGGTTCAGGCGTTCACGCGCGGCCGGCGTTTCCGGCAGGTCCGCCTTGTTGAGGATCAGCAGGCTGGCGATGTCCTGGTCTTCGGCGGCGAGGACGCAGCGTTGCACCAGTTCCATCGAAAAACTCGGGCGCGCCGCGACCACTACGGCCAGTTGCGTGACGTTGGCGGCGATGGCCTTGGATTTGAAGGCGTCGGAGCGGTACAGCAGGCTGGTGCGCGGGAGCACTGCCTCGATGACGCCGGCGTCGCCGTCGCGCCGGACCTCAACGCGGTCGCCGCACACCACGCGCAGGTGGCGGCCTTTTACCTGACAGGGCAGATCACCGCAGGGGGTCGCGACAATGAAGCGGCGGCTGAATGCAGCGACGACCTGGCCAGTCAGGATGTTCAGAATCGCGGGATTCCGTCGCTAGCCGCTTTGACCTGACTGGACAGGCCGATAAGGCGGTGCTTGAGCTTTTCGGACAACCTGGAATAGTCGCCCTGCAACAGCTTCTCGGCCTCGGTCGTATTTCCGCTTAGATGCAGCGTGACGATTTCCGCTGCATATTGGTGGAACTGGGCGTGCAAGCTGCGTGCCTCCTCATAGCGGGGCAATTCAGACATGGCTTTGCCGCCGCCGTACAGCCACTTGCCCAAGGCGCACCGGTCATCCAGCCGGATCGTGTCAGGGTCGAGTTGTTCCGTGCTGTTTCCTGCCAAGAACGCTATCAGGCGCTGTTTCCACATGACGTGGGCGCCGATGATTTCCATCCAGTTCATTCGCGTCGCGACCCTCAGTAACAACAAGCAGGATGCTAAACGGATGAAATGCGAGGCATCTTGAGGTTCACAGGTCAAGCAGGCTATCGACCTTGGCCGCGCAGATGAAATCGTTCTCGGACAGGCCGCCGATGGCATGGGTCCAATACTCGACCTTGACGGTGTTGTAGCCGACGATCAGATAGGGATGGTGGTCTTCCCGATGCGATACCCACATCACGGCGTTGGCGAAGGCCTGGGCCTGATAGTGGTCCTTGAATTTGTATTCCTTGGCGATCTTTACGCCGTCGCGTTGCCAGCCGGACAGGCCTTTCAGCAGCGGTGTAATCTGCGCGTCGGTGAGGGGCGCGACGCCGCCTTCACAGGGGGCACATTTTTTACGGACGAGTTCTTCGACAACGGTCGTCATGGCAGGCGCTCCTTATTTGAATTTGTAGAATTGCTGATTGAGGTAGGCGCCGACGTGCGCCTCGTCCTCCGGGAACCAGCCAGCCCCGGTGTTGGCGTTGCAGGCCGAAATGCGGGCAGCGAGTTGCTGCGCATTCTTGATCTTGCGGTCGGGACGCGTGTAGATCTTGGTACCGTCGCCGCCATACATGCTGGCGTGGCAGCTGATGCATGCCTTGTCATGGAGGACCTTGCCTTTCGCGGGGTCGCCCTTGGAAAAAGGCGCTGCGTGGGCGCCGCTGGCCAGCAGCGCGCCCAGGAATAGTGCGGTCGTGATTTTCATCAGGGTTTCCTCTCCGGGGATATTCGCCCATTATCGTCATAGGCCCGCAAATGCGCCAGCGCTGGCCGCCCCGTATGCGAAAATGGCGGCCTGTTTTTTAAGGAACGCTGACATGGCCCTGAACCCCACGCATCTGCTCTGGCTCGACATGGAAATGACCGGTCTGTCACCCGATACCGACCGCATCATCGAGTTGGCCATCGTTGTCACCGATGCCGATCTCAACACCGTGGCCGAAGGCCCGGTACTGGTCGTGCATCAGCCCGACGAGGTGATGGACGCGATGGACAACTGGAACAAGGGCACCCATGGCAAATCGGGGCTGATCGACCGCGTCAAGGCCTCGCAACTGGACGAGGCCGAGGTCGAGGCGCAAATGCTGGAATTCGTGAAGCAACACGTTCCGGCCCGCACCTCGCCGATGTGCGGCAACTCGATCTGCCAGGACCGCCGTTTCATGGCACGCTACATGCCGCAACTGGAAGCGTTCTTCCACTATCGCAACCTCGACGTCAGCACCTTGAAGGAACTGGCCAAGCGTTGGCGCCCTGGACTCGCCGAGGCTTTCAAGAAGTCCAACAAGCACGAAGCGCTGGCCGACATCTATGAATCCATCGACGAGATGAAATACTACCGCGAGCACTTCATCCGCAGCGCTTAAACAAAGGGCGGCGAGCGGCCGCCCTTGCACGCATGCGTAACATTCGGGGAATGCCGGTCATTGGCTTGGCCCCGCTCAGGGCATCAGAGTTTCTCGATGATCCGGGCGCGCAGTTGCTTGTATTCTTCGTCGCTGATCAGGCCATCCTTATGCAGGGTTTCAATGCGTTCCAG
>JBLMYH010000035.1:0-6151 GCA_050258175.1 Hyphomicrobiaceae bacterium | reverse complement strand
TCACCTCAAGAAGTACCGGACATAGATGGTCAGGCCCACGCCCATCCATAGCCAGGCGACGAGGGGGCCGAGCAGCACGCGCAGCACGCGGTTGCGGGGGATGAAGCCAACGCCGTGCACGAATCCGGCCGACATGCCCCACATGACGAGCATGAGCACGCCATGGCTGATCGGGCTGCCGTCGGGGGCGGTCAGGCCGCGCGGGAACAGGGTGGCTAGGATCATCAGCGCAAGCGCCGTGACCAGCGAGACCCCGTGCGCCCAGCCGCTGTCGAGCGGGCGGTTCATGCGCGGTCCGGTTTGCTCACGGGAAGGTCAGCCCTGCTGCACGTCGTTCGCCGACGCGCGCGCTTCGTCGGGCGGGCACTCCCTGGCGTCGCACATCATTGCGTTGATCGAGGCGAGCAGCACGGCCATCGTGACTCCGAGGATCCAGGCGAAATACCACATGGCGATTCCTTTCAGTAAACCGACTTGTCGTTGGCGGCGATGTATTCCGTGGTCACCTTGCCCCACATCACCTTGTAGGCCCACGAGGTGTAGAAGATGATCAGCGGCATGAACACCACGGTGGCGCCGAGCATCAGGCCGAGCGTGAGGTGCGAGGACACGGCGTCGTAAACGGTGAGGCTGGAGCGCGGGTCGCTCGACGACGGCATGACGAAGGGGAACATCGACACGCCGGCGGTGCCGATGATGCCGGCGCATGCTGCCGACGAGGACCAGAACGCCAGCCCCGCCTTGTCGAGGCGCGCGAACAGGATGCCCGCTGCCAGCGCTGCGAATGCCGCGATGGGAACCCATCTCGCCCAGGTATATTGCGCGTAGTTGTGCATCCATGCGCCTGCCTGCACGGCGACCGTCTTGGCGAGCGGGTCGGGCAGGCCGTTGGGGTCGATGGTGCTGGTGATGACATAGCCATCGATACCCTTGGCCACCCACCACCCGGCCAGCGCGAAGGTGACGAAGGTGAGCGCGCCGAAAATCAGGCTGGCGCTGCGGGTGCGGCGGTAGATGTCGCCCTCGGTGCGCAGCATCAGGTAATTCGCGCCCTGGAAGGTGATCATGCCCAGGCTGACGACGCCTGCGAGCAGCGCGAACGGATTGAGCAGTGCCCAGAAGCTGCCGGTATAGGTCGACATCAGGATGTCGTTGAACTGGAAGGGCACGCCCTGCAGCAGGTTGCCGAAGGCGACGCCGAAGATGATCGGCGGTACCGCGCCGCCGATGAACAGCCCCCAGTCCCAGGTGCTGCGCCACGTCGGATTCTTGATCTTGGAGCGGTAGTCGAAGCCGACCGGGCGAAAGAACAGCGCCCACAGCGCGGCCATCATCGCCCAGTAGAAGCCCGAGAACGCCGTGGCATAGACCATCGGCCAGGCGGCGAAGATCGCGCCGCCGGCGGTGATGAACCAGACCTGGTTGCCATCCCAGTGCGGGGCGACGGTGTTGATGACGGCGCGGCGCTCGAGATCGTTCCTGCCGACAAAGGGCAGCAGCACGCCCATGCCCATGTCGTGTCCGTCCATGATGGCGAAGCCGACCAGCAGCACGCCGATCAGCAGCCACCAGACGAGTTTCAGGGTTGCGTAGTCCATGTCAGCTCCTTAAAGGCTTTTCGCGGGTGCGCCTGCCGGCAGTGCGCCGCCAGTCGCCTTTTCATCGTGGTATTTCCCGGTGCCGAGGCTCGCCGGACCCTGGCGCGCGTATTTCGTCATCAGGTACATCTCGACGATCAGCAGCACGGTATAGAAGCCGATGAAGCCGGCGAGCGAACCGTAGATGTTGGCCGGTGTCAGGTTGGAGACCGAGATGTGGGTCGGTAGCACGCCGTAGATCGTCCACGGTTGGCGGCCGTATTCCGCGACCACCCAGCCGAGTTCGGCGGCGATCCAAGGCATCGGGATGAACCACAGCGCCCAGCGCAACAGCCACTTCTTTTCGATGAAGCTGCCCTTGATCGAGTAGAACAGCGCCAGCGTGAACAACAGCAGGAAGGCGAAGCCCAGCGCCACCATGAAGCGGAAGCTCCAGAACAGCGGGGCGACGCGCGGGATGGTGTCGTCGACCGCCCACTGGATCATTTCCGG
Source organism: Hyphomicrobiaceae bacterium (assembly GCA_050258175.1). GTDB lineage: Bacteria > Pseudomonadota > Gammaproteobacteria > Burkholderiales > Thiobacillaceae > Thiobacillus. Next base: position 4,061 of record JBLMYH010000035.1, on the reverse strand, counting down.
CGTGGCCTGCGACACGTCGACGATGTACTTCTTCAGCAGCAGGCCGAAGCCGAGGTCGGCCTTGTGGGCCTCGAACTGTGCGAGTGCAACTTTATCGTCGCGGTTCCTGCGCAATTGCTCGAGCGCGGTCACTGCCTTGATGCCGTCCTCGATGCGTTCGCGGTTCCGCTCCTTGATCTCCTGGATCCCGGGCAGGGTCTTGCTGATCGAGCGCGTGCCGATCAGCCCCAGCACGTAGGGGATCTGCAACTCGTAGTCATTGCGCTCGGTCTGCTGGTTGGGCAAGGCGAACAGCGTGAACGAGGCGGGGGCCGGTTCCGTGTGCCACATCGCCTCGATCGTCGCCATCTTGGTCTGCTGCGCTTCGCCGACGGTGTAGCCGGACTCGTCGCCCAGCACGATGACCGACAGCGCCGAGGCGAAGCCGAAGCCGGCGGCAATGCGGAACGATCGGCGCGCGAAATCGAGGTCACGGCCTTTCAGCAGGTAGTAGCTGGAGATGCCGAGTACGAACAGCGACGCGGTGACGTAGCCGGCGGACACCGTATGCACGAACTTGGCCTGGGCCACCGGATTGAACACGATGGACCAGAAATCGGTCATCTCCATGCGCATGGTGGTGAAGGAAAACTCCGCACCGACCGGGTTCTGCATCCAGCCGTTGGCGATCAGGATCCACAGGGCCGAAAGGTTCGAGCCGACTGCCATCAGCACCGTCACCATGAAGTGCTTCCACTTGTTGAGGCGGTCCCAGCCGAAGAAGAACAGGCCGATGAAGGTCGATTCGAGGAAGAAGGCCATCAGACCTTCGATCGCCAGCGGCGCGCCGAAGATGTCGCCGACGTAGTGCGAGTAATACGCCCAGTTGGTACCGAACTGGAATTCCATGGTGATGCCGGTGGTCACCCCGAGCGCGAAGTTGATGCCGAACAGCTTGCCCCAGAAGCGCACCATGTCCTTGTAGATCGGGCGGTCGGTAATGACGTAGGTCAGCTCCATGATGACCAGGATGAAGGCCAGACCCAGCGTCAGCGGCACGAACAGGAAGTGGTATAGCGCGGTGGCTGCGAATTGCAGCCGCGACAGATCGACGAGTTCTTCAGTCAGCATGGGAGCTCCCGGACGGGGGTTGAGATTGGGTGGGCAGGTTCGGATTGGCCAGGCGCCGGGCTACGGCGTCGGCGTCGGGGTGCAGGGCATGGCCATCAAAGAATGCATAAAAAATGGCCGCGATCAGCAGCAGCTTGACCGCGATGGCCAGCGTGATTTCCTTGGCCAGCGGGTGTTGCAGGAAAGTGGGCAGGGGTGGCTTCATGGGTGCTCCATTCTTCGCAAAGGCCGTGCCAACTCCCTGTGAGATGCCAGCGTTTTTATTTTTCTTTGATATCAAAACAATAGATCAGTTTTTCAGTCGCGGCTGAAATTGTTTGCTGCCAAAAATGGCGGTATTTGCTAAAGTGGCATGACAAATATGGCGCATGGGGCGCAGGGCAATGTCACCCGCCAACGAACTCATCAGCTTCCTTGAAACCCATCCCGATCCCCAGGTTGTGATGGGCGGCGATTACCGGATTCTGGCAGCCAATGCGGCCTATCGCCGCATTTACACCGGCGGCATAAATGTGGTCGGGCAGTTTTGCTATGCGGTATCGCATGGCTACAGCCGGCCCTGCGACGAATGTGGCGAATCCTGTCCGCTCGCCGCCAGCCGGGCGAGCGGCGAGCCGCATCGGGTACTGCACCTGCACCATACCCCGCGTGGCGAGGAGCATGTCGATGTCGAACTGACGCCTATCGTGGGCGCGTCAGGAAAAGTCGAGTATTTCGTCGAGCGCATGCTGACGGTGCGTGAAGCCAGCAGTCTCCCCGCCGAAAGTGGCATGGTGGGAAAATCGCCGGCGTTCAATCGCATGCTCGAACTGGTCCGGCGTGTGGCGCCTTCGGGCACGACTGCGCTGCTGCTGGGGGAGTCGGGCACCGGCAAGGAACTGGTCGCGCAGGCCATCCACCAGCAGAGCGGGCGGGAGCAGGGGCCGTTCGTGGTAGTGGAATGTTCAGGGCTGACCGAGACCCTGTTCGAGAGTGAACTGTTCGGCTATGAAAAAGGCGCGTTCACCGGCGCCAGCCAGCGCAAGATCGGGCTGGTCGAATCGGCGGCGGGCGGCACGCTGTTCCTGGATGAAGTGGGCGACATTCCGCTCGGCCTGCAGGTCAAGCTGTTGCGCTTGCTGGAAACCGGGACATTCCGCCGGGTCGGCGGGGTGGAGACGCTGCGCGCCGATTTTCGCCTGATCGCCGCCACCCACCGCGACCTCAAGGCCATGGTCGAGCGCGGCAGCTTCCGCCGCGACCTGTATTACCGGCTGAGCGTGTTCCCGATTCATTTGCCCGCGTTGCGCGAACGGCCGGGGGACATCGGACTGCTGGCCGATACCCTGCTGGCCCGGCTGGCACCGGGGCGCGGCTACATGCTCAGCGAGGCTGTACGGGAACGGCTGCAAACCTATGACTATCCCGGCAATATCCGTGAACTGCGCAACATCATCGAGCGTGCCATGCTGATGGCGGACGGCGACACCTTGCTGCCGGAGCATCTGCCGCCCGAATTGGCTGGGGAAGGGGGGGGCATGGCGGGCGTGGATGCCATCGTGCCACTCGAGACGGCGGAACTGCGCTATCTGCAATGGGCGCTGGCGCACCATGGCGGCGACCGCAAGTCGCTCGCGGTGCAGCTGGGGATCAGCGAGCGTACGCTCTATCGCAAACTGGCCGGGTGAAGGGGCTCAACCAGCCGGTGGACGTGTGAAGCGCCGCGTCTTGCGGGCGCTTACCCGACCAGTTGCTCGAGCACGAACGGCAGGATGCCGCCCTTGTTGTAATACTCGACCTCGATGGGCGTATCGATGCGCAGCTTGAGTGCGACGCGTTCGCTACCGCCGTTGGCGCGATGGATCACCAGCGTGACGTCCTGCTGCGGGGTGATGCCGGACTCGGTGCCTTCGAGGTCGAAGGTCTCGCTGCCGTCGAGCTTCAGCGCGGCCGCGTCGACGCCCTCCTTGAACTGGCAGGGCAGCACGCCCATGCCGGCGAGGTTGGCGCGGTGGATGCGCTCGAAGCTCTTGGCGACGACCGCTTTCACGCCGAGCAGCGTGGTGCCCTTGGCCGCCCAGTCGCGGGAAGAGCCGGTGCCGTATTCCTCGCCGGCGAAGATCATCAGCGGCGTGCGTTCGCTCCGGTACTGCATGGCGGCGTCGTAGATCGGCTTCTGGTCGCCGTTCTTCAGCGTGATGCCGCCCTCGCTGCCGGGGATCATCAGGTTCTTGATGCGCACGTTGGCGAAGGTGCCGCGCATCATCACCTCGTGGTTGCCGCGGCGCGCGCCGTAGCTGTTGAAATCGGCCTTCTGCACGCCGTGCTCGGTGAGGTACAGCCCGGCCGGCGAGGTCGGCTTGATGCCGCCGGCAGGGCTGATGTGGTCGGTGGTGACCGAGTCGCCGAAGATCGCCAGCGCGCGCGCGCCCTTGATGCCGCCGCTGGCGGCCTTGGCTGCGGCTTGATCCCCCGTGGCGAAGAAGGGCGGCTGCTGGATGTAGGTCGATTTCGCGTCCCACTGGTAGACCGTGCCGGTGGGGGCGGAGACGGCGTCCCACAGCGGGTTGTCGGCGCCGACGTCGGCGTAGATCTTGCGGTAGGCGGCCGGGTCGGTGGCCGTATTCATCACGGCCGCGACTTCTTCGTGGCTGGGCCACAGGTCTTTCAGGTACACCGGCTGGCCGTCCTTGCCGGTACCGAGCGCCTCTTTCTCGAAGTCGATGTCGACCCGGCCGGCGAGCGCGAAGGCCACGACCAGCGGCGGGCTCATGAGGAAGTTGGCCTTGACCGCCTGGTGCACGCGCGCCTCGAAGTTGCGGTTGCCCGACAGGACCGAGGCCACGACCAGGTCGTTGTCGGCGATGGCTTTTTCGATCTCGGGCTTCAAGGGGCCGGAGTTGCCGATGCAGGTGGTGCAGCCGTAGCCCACCACCTGGAACCCGAGCCGATCGAGCGAGGCCTGCAGCCCG
>JBLMYH010000034.1:0-12862 GCA_050258175.1 Hyphomicrobiaceae bacterium | reverse complement strand
ACGGGGAGGCATATCCCATGGACGGCACTGCCGAGGACCGGCAAGCCGGATTGCTCGCGGACGCCGGCAAACCACTGCCGTTTGTGGACGAGGCCGTGTTCAGCCTGGAAAAGGAAACCATTCCCTACTGGAGCAAATTTCTGCAGGGATATTACGACACCTCCGGCATCAGCTCGGACAGCTTCGACCAGGCCATCCAGTTCTCCGCAGGCGGTACTCCGCAACTGACAGAGAGCATGCGCGCCAAGGATATCCACCTCATCACCAGCGTGGCGGCTTCGATCTGGTATGTGGGATTCAACATGCTTGACCCGGTTGTCGGCGGCCTGGGGGAGGACCGCCGCAAGCTGCGGCAGGCGATTTCCATTGCGTTCGACTACGATGAATTCATTTCCATCTTCCTGAACGGCCGCGGCATTCCGGCGCAGGGACCGATTCCGCCCGGCCTGTTCGGCTACGTCGACGGCGTGGCGGGGCTCAATCCCTATGTGTACGAGGCGCGCGGCGGCAGGATCGTGCGACGTCCCATCGCCGAGGCGAAAGAGCTGCTGGCCGAGGCGGGGTACCCCAATGGGCGCAACGCCAAGACCGGCGCGCCGCTGGTCCTGTATTTCGACACCATGGCGAGCGGCCCCGACGCCAAGTCGCGGCTCGACTGGATGAAGAAGCAACTCGACAAGCTCAATGTACAGCTGGTCGTGCGCGGTACCGACTACAACCGCTTCCAGGACAAGATGCGCAAGGGCAACGCCCAGTTGTTCGAATGGGGCTGGAACGCGGATTATCCCGACCCGGAAAACTTCTTTTTTCTGCTGTACGGACCGAACAAGAAAGTGACCAATGGGGGCGAGAACGCCGCCAACTACGACAATCCGGAATTCAACCGGCTGTTCGAGCGGATGAAGGATATGGATAACGGCCCCGAGCGCCAGCGTGTAATCGACGCCATGCTCGGGATCGTGCGTCGCGACGCGCCGTGGATCTTCGCCTATTACCCCAAGTCCTTCGGTCTGACACAGGGCTGGGTGCATAACGTCAAACCCAACCTGATGGCCAACAACACGCTCAAGTACCGGCGCATCGACCCGGCCTTGCGTGCAGTCCGACGCGCTGAATGGAACCGCCCCGTGCTGTGGCCGATCCTGCTGCTGCTGGGCGGGCTGGTGGCCGTGATCGCGCCGGCGGTAATCGGCTGGCGTCGACGCGAAAGGACGACCGCCTGATGGCTGCCTACATCCTGCGCCGCCTGCTGTATGCGATCCCGATCCTGATCGGGGTCAATCTGCTGACCTTCGCCTTGTTCTTTGTCGTCAATACGCCGGATGACATGGCGCGGCTGCAGCTCGGCGCCAAACACGTGACACCGGAGGCGATCGAACGCTGGAAGGTCGAACACGGCTATGACAAGCCGCTGCTGCTCAACGCCAGGGCGACGGGCAGTGCGCGGTTCACCGACACGATCTTCTTCCGGCACTCGGTGTCGATGTTCGCGTTCGAATTCGGCAAGGGCGACGACGGCCGCAACATTGGCAACGAAATCCGCACACGCATGGGGCCGAGCCTGGCGATCGCGCTGCCGGTGTTCGTCATCGGCCTTCTGGTCAACATTACCTTCGCCTTGCTGATGGTGTTCTTCCGCGCCACCTATCTCGACCTGTGGGGCGTGGTGCTGTGCGTGGTGCTGATGTCGATCTCGGGGCTGTTTTACATCATCGCTGGCCAGTATTTCATCGCCAAGCTGTGGAACCTGTTGCCGATCTCGGGCTTTACGGGCGGCATCGACGGCCTCCGGTTCATCCTGCTGCCGGTGCTGGTCAGTGTGGTGGCGGGCATCGGTAGCGGGGCGCGCTGGTACCGCACGATCTTTCTCGAGGAAATCGGCAAAGACTATGTTCGCACGGCGCGCGCCAAGGGCCTGTCCGAGATTCGGGTCCTGTTCCGCCACGTGCTGAAGAACGGCATGATCCCGATCCTGACCGGTGCGGTGGTGGTGCTGCCGCTCCTCTTCATGGGGAGCCTGATCACCGAATCCTTCTTCGGTATTCCCGGGCTCGGCAGCTATACCATCGACGCGATCCAGTCGCAGGATTTCGCGGTGGTGCGTGCGATGGTGTTCCTGGGATCCTTCCTCTACATCGTCGGGCTGATCCTCACCGACATTTCCTACTCGTGGGTGGATCCGCGGGTGCGGCTGCGGTGAACGTCACGTCAACCGGTATTGAACCGGTGATCCTGTGGACCGACGCGCTGATCTTCGCACTGCTTGCGGCAGTGCTGGCGCTGGTATGGTTCATCCGCCGCCACGAGCACTTGCGCGCGCCGTGGGCCGCCGTGGCACGGCGTCCCATGACGATGGGGGCGGCGCTGGTGCTGGCGGTATTCGTGGTCATAGGTTTGCTCGATTCGCTGCATTACCGCGAACGGCTGAGCGACAGTCCGCCCGGCAGGCCGCAATACTCGGTCGAAGTGCTTTCCGTATTCGACGCGCTGGTGAGCCCCCTGCGCACGCAGCAGGAAAAAACCTATTCGGCGCCGCTGGCGATGCACTTGTACGCCAAGGAATTCATCGAGCGTGATGGTGCGACCGTGCGGGGTTACCCACGCCTGAAATACGGTGGCGCGCACCTGAGCCGGGCCGATGCGCGGGTGCCGGATATTGTCCGGCGCATTCTCGTCGGCCTGGGACAGGGCCTGGCGGCCAGTTTGCTGCTGTTCGGCCTGCTCGCCATCGGGCTGGCGCGCAGGCAGCGCATGCTTCTAGGTGCGTGGCTGACTGCCTGGGGAACGGGCCACCTCGGCTGGCCGGGCAGGACGATCGTCACCGTGCTGGCACTGATGCTGATGCTGGCGGGCGTGACCTTCCATCTGGCCGCGGGGTACCATGTTTTTGGTACCGACAAGGTCGGACAGGACGTGCTGTACATCAGTCTCAAGAGCATCCGTACCGGTCTGGTGATTGGCACACTCACCACGCTGGTCACGCTGCCGCTCGCGATTGTGTTGGGCATCACTGCGGGGTATTTCCGGGGCTGGGTCGACGATGTCATCCAGTATGTCTACACTGTGCTGAATTCGATCCCGGGCGTGCTGCTGATCGCGGCCGCGGTGCTCATCGTACAGGTGGCCATCGAGGCCAATCCCGAACTGTTCGACACCGCGGCAGCGCGTGCCGACATCCGCCTGCTGGCGCTGTGTCTCATCATGGGCGTGACCAGCTGGACCAGCCTTGCGCGCCTGCTGCGTGGCGAGTCGCTCAAGCTCAGAACGCTCGACTATGTCGAAGCAGCAAGGGCGTTCGGCGTGTCGCATACGCGCATCATCAGCCGCCACATCTTCCCCAATGTTTTCCATCTTGTGCTGATTGCGATCGTGCTGGACTTCTCGGGGTTGGTGCTGGCCGAGGCGGTACTGTCCTATGTCGGCGTCGGTGTCGATCCCACCATGTACAGCTGGGGCAACATGATCAATGGCGCGCGTCTCGAACTGGCACGCGAGCCAGTCGTCTGGTGGCAGCTCGGTGCCGCATTCGTCCTCATGTTCACCCTGGTGCTGGCCGCCAACCTGTTTGCCGACGGCGTGCGCGATGCGTTCGACCCGCGCCTTGGGGGACGGCGATGAAAGCGCTGCTCGAGGTCAGGAATCTGGTCACTGGAATCGGCGCTGCACGAGTGGTCGACGGCATCTCGTTCCACGTTGGGGCGGGCGAAACCTATGCCCTGCTGGGGGAATCAGGCAGCGGCAAGTCGATGACTGCCCTGTCGTTGATGCGGCTGTTGCCGGACGGCGGGCACATCGTCTCGGGGAGCATACGGTTGGCCACAACCGACGTGCTGGCCCTGCCGGAGCGCGACATGCGGCGCGTGCGCGGTGGGCAGATGGCAATGGTGTTTCAGGAACCGATGCTGGCGCTTAATCCCGTCATCAAGGTGGGCGAGCAGATCGGTGAGGCGCTGGCCCTGCATCAGGGCCTCGGCGGGCAGGCCGCACGCGCCGCCGCGCGCGCACTGCTCGATGCGGTGGGCGTGCCGGATGTGGCGCGACGGCTCGATACCTACCCGTTCGAGCTCTCGGGCGGCCTGCGCCAGCGGATGATGATCGCAATGGCGCTGGCGGGCGAGCCTGAATTGCTGATCGCCGACGAGCCGACGACGGCGCTGGACGTGACCATCCAGGCCCAGGTGCTCGAACTGCTGCGCCGCCTGCGCGCCGAGCGCCGGATGGGCATGCTGCTGATCACGCATGACCTTGGCGTGGTGGCAGAGAACGCCGACCGCGTGGGGGTGATGTATGCCGGAGAATTGGTGGAGGAAGGTGAGCGTGATGCCTTCTTCGCGGCCCCGCAACATCCCTACAGCCGCATGCTGTTCGAGGCGCTGCCGCGTCGTGGCGAAGGCGGGCGGCTGACTACGATCGCCGGCCAGGTGCCCAAACTGGATGGTTCGTTGCGCGGCTGCCGCTTCGCGCCGCGCTGTCCGTTTGCGATTGCGCGCTGCCGCGCGGAGTCGCCCGGCTGGCAGGACCTGGTAGACCAGCGGGTGCGTTGTCATCTGGCCGGCACGTTGCCAGCGCGCAGCGCGCGTGAGCGGGTTGCCCACCCAGTTTCAAACCATGTGCCGGAGCCACTGCTGCAGGTGGAAGGTCTGAAGGTGCATTTCCCGATCAGGCGCGGCTTCATCCAGCGCACGGTTGGCTATGTGCGTGCGGTGGACGACGTGGACCTGGCTATCCAGGCCGGTCGAACGCTGGCGCTGGTGGGCGAATCGGGTTGTGGCAAGACGACGGTTGGGAAGGCATTGCTGCGACTGATCGAGCCGACCGCGGGAACCATCAGGCTGGGTGGCGAGACGATCACCGCGAAGAATGCGTCCACCCTGCGGCGTCAGGCGCAAATGGTATTTCAGGATCCGTTCAGTTCGCTGAATCCGCGCATGCGGGTGGCGGACATCCTGCTCGAAGGCATGGACGCGTTCGGCGTCGGTGCGGCCAACGGGCGCCGCAGCGCGGTAGCCCGGCTGCTGAGTCAGGTCGGACTGCCGGACGATGCCGGCGGCCGCTATCCGCACGCGTTTTCCGGCGGGCAGCGGCAGCGCATCGCGATTGCGCGGGCCTTGGCGATATCGCCAAGGCTGGTGATCTGCGACGAACCCACCAGCGCGCTCGACGTATCGGTACAGGCGCAGATCCTGAATCTGCTGAAGGACCTGCAAATCGATCTCGGCCTGGCTTACCTTTTCATCACGCATAATCTCGCCGTGGTGGATCATCTGGCACACGATGTGGCGGTGATGTATCTAGGACGCATAGTCGAGCACGGGCCGGCAGGCGAGGTGCTGCGCGCACCACGCCATCCCTACACGCAGGCGCTGGTGAGCGCGGTGCCGCGCATCGAGCCGCATACCGGGCGGGGTATCATTCGCCTGGGCGGCGACCAGCCTTCGCCGCTCAACCCGCCGCCCGGCTGCCACTTCAATCCGCGCTGTCCGCATGCCAGTGCGGTTTGCCGACAGGTCTACCCCGAGCGGACCGAACTGGGCGCGGGGCACTGGGTGCGCTGCCATTGGGTGGCGGGTCGCGGTTAAATGTTTTCGAGATGGACTTCAATTGAATACCGGCAAACACAGTCGTAATTTCTGGCTTGGCAACGGCATCCTGGCCATGGCGATGCTGACCCTGTTGTTCATGGGGCCACTCTCCGATGCGCTGGGCATCTGGGCCGCGGTGTTGTGGATGGTGCTGGCTGCGGGGGGGATGGCGCTGGTGATGTCGGACAAGTCGGACGAGCCGCCCGCGTCGGACTGAAACGATGCGCCCTGTGTCCTTCGGGGCAGGTGCGTGCGAGGAGCGGATTTTCAGGGCCCGCTGACGACGATCGTCTGGCCGGCGCGGAGCATGCTGCGTTTCTTGAAAACCGGATTCCATACCTTGAGGTTTGCCGGGCGGATACCGAAACGCTGGGCGATGGTGCCCAGAGTGTCGCCGCGCTTGACGGTATAGCGTGCCGACCGGGATGGCTTTGCGGGCCGGGGGGGCGTGAAGGAGACGGGCCGTATGACCGCTGTTTCCGGGCTCGCCTGCGTCCCGGAAGGCAGGCGTAGGCTCTGGCCGGGCTTGAGGCGCCTGTCGAGGCCCGGGTTGGCCTTGTCGAGTTGGGCGACGGTGACGCCGTAGCGGCGGGCGATGCCGAACAGCGTGTCGCCGCGCTGTACCACGAGCCGCGCTGGGGCGGTTGTGGCAGGCAGCGAAGCATCGTTTTTCGCCACGGCCCGGTGGCTCCTGACAGGCACCAGGATGGTCTGCCCGCGCGCCAGCCTGCCGCGCTTCAGATGGATTTGGTTGTGTTCCTCGAGACTCGCGGGGCTGACCCTGAAGCGTTTGGCAATGGCCTGCAGACGCTCGCCCTTTTGCGCGGCGTAGGGCTGCCAGGAGTCCCAGCTTCCGGTCTCCAGGTTGCGCTGGAAGACGTCGGTCTTGTCGACCGGCACCAGCAGATTGACCGGCGTGTCTGCACGGATGAGCTTGCGTGGAAAGGCGGCGTTCAGCGCGATGAACTCATCTCTGCTCATGCCGGCCAGCCGAGCGGCGGAACGCATGTCCATGTTGGCGTGGACGGTGACCTCTGTGAAGTAGGGCTGATTGGGCAGTGCGTCGATGGCAATGCCGTAGCGCTCGGGGTTGCTCACCAGATCCCGAATGGCGAGGAGCTTGGGAACGTAATTGCGGGTCTCGTTGGGTAGCGGCAGGCTGGCGTAATCGGTGGGCAGGCCCTGCTGGACATTCTTCTCGATAGCGCGGTTGACGCAGCCTTCGCCGCAGTTGTATGCGGCCAGTGCCAGTTCCCAGTCGCCAAAATCGAGATAGAGCTTGCTCAGGTAGTCGAGTGCGGCCTCGGTAGCGGCAGTGAAATCACGGCGGCCGTCGTACCAGGGATCCTGTTTGAGTCCGTAGAGGCGGCCGGTTGACGGCATGAACTGCCAGATGCCCGAAGCGGCAGAAGGCGACTCCGCAGTCGGATTGAACGCGCTTTCGACCATCGGCAGCAAGGCGATTTCCATCGGCATCGCGCGTCGGTCGACTTCCTGGACGATATGGAACAGGTAGCGGCGCGAGCGGTCGATCATGCGGCGCACATAATCCGGTCGCGACGCGTACCAGGCCTCGTGCTCGGCGACCAACGGGTTCTTGGCGGCATCGTCACTGATCTTGAAACCGCTGCGAATGCGCTGCCAGACATCGTCCGAACTGGCCGCTCCGGGTGTGGATTCGGTGTCGGACGGGTCGCTGCGGGCAGGTTCGGCTGAGGATTCGGTGTCGGACGGGTCGCTGCGGGCAGGTTCGGCCGCGGATTCGGTGTCGAACGAGGCGCTGCGGGCAGGTTCGGCTGAGGATTTGCTGTCGGACGGGGCGCTGCGGGCAGGTTCGGCCGCGGATTCGCTGTCGGACTGGGCGCTGCGGGCAGGTTCGCCTGAGGATTCGCTGTCGGACGGGGCGCTGGTGGTGTTGTCACCCCATTCCAGTGTCTGGATTCCGCTGCTGTCCGCGGCCGCCAGGACCGGGTGGGTGAAGAGTGCCGACAGGACTGCCAGACTGAACAGACTTAGTTTTATTCCGGCCAATTTGATTCCGGGCAAGTCGGTCTCCCGTACTCAAAGCGCCCCATCCTAAGTGAGACGGCGGCGGCGGTCAACCGTCCCACGCATCCTTGGCGGCGCGGATTGCGCCGAATACCTCGGCCGGCGTGGGGTGTGGGCGATTCAGATAACGGCTGGCAAAGGCCGTCATATCGGGCTCATGAAAGCGCAGGAAGGGATTGGTCGATTTTTCCAGCCCCAGCGTCGAGGGCAGGGTGGGGATGCCGCTGGCACGTAGGGCGCGGTCGGCCTGTTCACGTTCCAGCAATGCAGGATTGTCGCCATCGATGGTCTTGGCGAAGTCAATATTGGCCAGGGTGTATTCGTGTGCGCAGCAGAGCCGGGTAGTATCGGGCAGCGCTAAAATGGCGTCGAGGCTGGCCGCCATCATCGCTGGGTTGCCTTCGAACAATTTCCCGCAGCCGCACCCGAATACGGTATCGCCGCAGAACAGGCTGCCATGGCCGACATAGCTGATGTGGTCGAGCGTATGTCCTGGCGTTGCCAGAACCTCGAAATGCAGATCCGGTTCGGCGATATCCACCGAATCGCCGCCATGCAGGATATGGGTGGCCGCCGGGATGCGTGGGTTGTCAGGCGCGTAAATGGCGCAATCGTAGCGTTGACGCAGCAAGGCGTTGCCGCCAGTATGGTCGCGGTGATGGTGGGTGATTAGGACGGTGGTCAGGGTGAGTCGATGTTCATCGAGAAACGCGATCAGCGGAGCCGGATCGCCGGGGTCCACGGCGACCGCATGGCGGCCGTCGTGCAATACCCAGATGTAGTTGTCTTCGAACGCGGGCAAGGGAATGAGTGTCAACATGATGGGTGCTGCCAGACAGGAGGAAAGACTATGTTATCCAAGCTGAATGCCGGATGGTTCGAGAGTCCGCTCGGACAACACCTGCTGTTTCGCGAACAGCGCTACTTCGACAATGCCGTGTCGGATGTGTTCGGCTTCAATGCGGTGCAGGTGGGGCTGCCGCAGATCGATTTCCTGCGCAACAGCCGGATTCCGCTGCGCGTGACGTGCGCGGTCGAGTCGCCGGGGCAGGTGCGGGCCGACCCCATGTTCCTGCCGTTCGAGAGCCAGTCGCTCGATCTGCTGCTGTTGCCGCATGTGCTGGAATTCAGTTCCAACCCGCACCAGGTGCTGCGCGAGGCCGAGCGCGTGCTGCGCCCGGAGGGCCGGCTGGTGCTGGCCGGATTCAATCCGCGTAGCCTGTGGGGGCTGGCGCGCAAGCTGCAGGGCGGCGAACGCGGCTATCCATGGAACGGCAGCTTCCTCAACATCTCGCGGGTGAAGGACTGGATGGTGCTGCTCGGGCTCGAGGTGGCCGCGGGCAGCATGTGCTGTTACCGTCCGCCAGTCAACCGCGAAAACTGGCTGCGCCGCCTGCGTTTCCTGGAGCCGGCAGGCGACCGCTGGTGGGCGATGGGCGGCGGGGTGTATTTCCTGCAGGCGGTCAAGCGCGTGCAGGGCATGAACATCATCCTGCCGCAGTGGACGACACCGGTGGCCCAGCGCTTGTTGTCGCCTGCGGCCAAAGTGGTCAATCTCAACCAGTATCGGGTCCGTCGTGAACGCTGACACCATTTACATTTACAGTGATGGTGCCTGCAAGGGCAATCCCGGGCCAGGTGGCTGGGGCGCCCTGCTGGTGAAGGGCGGGCACCGCAAGGAGATCAGCGGGGGCGAGGCCAACACCACCAACAACCGCATGGAGATGACCGCGGTGATTCGAGCGCTGGAGTCGCTGAAGCACCCGTCCACCGTCGAAGTCCACACCGACTCGCAATATGTGCAGAAAGGCATCAGCGAATGGATGCCGGGCTGGAAGCGGCGCAACTGGCGCACCGCCGACGGCAAGCCAGTAAAGAATCAGGATCTGTGGCTGCAGCTGGACTCCCTGAGCCAGCTGCATCGCATCGAATGGAAATGGGTGCGTGGCCACGCCGGCCATCCGGAAAACGAACGCGCCGACGCGCTCGCCAACCAGGGCGTGCTGCAGGCCCAACAACACTGACATCGAAACCACCATGCGGCAAATCATCCTCGATACCGAAACCACCGGCCTTGATCCCAACCAGGGGCATCGCATCATCGAAGTGGCGGCGGTTGAAATGGTCAACCGCCGACTTACCGGCAACCATCTGCACCGCTATGTGAACCCTGATCGCGACATTGACGCCGGGGCGATGCAGGTGCACGGCATCACCCCCGAGTTCCTGCAGGACAAGCCTCGTTTTTCCGATGTCGCGCAGGAATTCGTGGATTTTATCCAGGGTGCCGAACTGATCATCCACAACGCCCCCTTCGATGTCGGCTTCCTCAACATGGAGCTCCGCCTGCTCGACATGGCCCCGCTGCCCACCTGGTGCGACGGCGTGACCGACACCCTGGCGATGGCCAAGGCGCTGCACCCTGGCCAGCGCAACAACCTGGATGCGCTGTGCAAGCGCTATGGCGTCGACAACACCGCACGCACGTTGCACGGCGCGTTGCTCGACTGCGAACTGCTGGCGGCGGTGTACCTCGCGCTGACGCGCGGCCAGGAAAGCCTGTCGATCGGGCTGGAAGTGCGCGGTGCGCAAGCCGACCAGGCTGGCGCGCGTGCACGACCCAAGCCTGTCCTGTTGCAGGCAAGTCCTGACGAACTGGCCGCGCACGCAAGCCTGCTCGAAGCCATCGCCAAGGAAAGCAGGGGAACATGCCTGTGGGCCGAGGGGCAGGGGGCGATTTGACGGCTTTCGGGAGCGCGGTCGGGTGGAACGCGCTCCAGCGTGTCATGCGGCTGGGACTGGCCTGCGCCTGTCTGGCGCTCGTGCCGGCGCAGGCCGCCGCCGCACGGGTGGCGGTGGTGCTGAGCGACGATGCGGCGCCCTACCAGGAGGTCTACCAGGTCATCCGGGCCTACCTCGACGATACCCCGCATGAGGCTACTCGGATCTATGCCGCGGGCTTGACCGCCGCGTCGTTGAATGACGCACGCCTCGCTGTGGCAGTAGGCGTAGACGCCGCGGAAGTTCTGGCAGCGTTGCCGGAAAGGCCGCCCGTGCTGGCAGTCCTGGTGCCGCGCGCCTGGTATGCCAAAACAGGACGTGCGCGCCTCAGTTCGGGCAGTCATCGCAGCCTGTCGGCCATTTATCTCGATCAACCCTTCGAACGCCAGGCACGCCTGATCCGGCTGGCTCTGCCTGACGTGCGCCGGGTAGGCGTGCTGTTGAGCGCTGAGCAGAGCGGCATTGTGGGCGAACTGGAAGACGCCTTGCACGCGCAGCAGTTGAGTCTGGTCCATGCCACGGTGACGGCCGGCGAACGCTTGATCACACCCTTGGAAACGGTATTGTCGGAAGCCGACCTGCTGCTGGCGGTACCGGATCCGCAGGTATTCAACCGCAGCACGGCCGAAAGTCTCTTTCTGACCTCCTACCGCTATCGCGATCCGGTGCTGGGCTATTCGCGTTCGCTGACGCGGGCGGGCGCGCTCCTGTCCCTGCATTCGAGCCCGGCGCAAATCGGCCGCCAGGCCGCCGAGTGGGTGAGCGACGCCATTCGGGGCGGAACGGTGCGTCTGCCGCCTCCGGCCTATCCAACTTATTTCAGCGTTTCAATCAATAGTCAGGTGGCTCACTCGCTCGGCTTCACTTTGCCGTCAGAGATGGAGCTGGAGAAGCGCCTGGGAGGGGGGAGTTGATGCTGAGGTCGCTCGGGATACGGGGGCGTGTCATCGGCCTGGCCATGTTGCCGGTTGCCATCATTGGCGTGCTGCTTATGTTCGAGCTCATCATGGGGAAAATAGACGACCTCGATCAGTCCTTGCGCACACGCTCCCTGGCCATCGCGCGCCAGTTGGCCCCAGCTGTCGAATATGGTGTCGCCGCGGGCAATATCGAGGTGCTGCGGACGCTGCTTGAAAAAGCGGCGATTGAGCCGGACGTGCGTGGCGCTGCGGTATTTGCCGACAACGGCCAGTGGCTGGCGCAGGTCGGACTGGGTGCGTGGGCAGACCCGCTGCAAGAAAGGCTGCCAACCGACCGTATCTACCAGGTCGAATACAAGGACCGGCTGGTCTACTACGCGCCGATCACCCGTACCGAGGTGGCGGTGGACGATTTCAATCCGGCCGGCGAGAAAGCCAGCGCCCAGACCCGGCTGCTGGGCTGGGTGGGGCTGGATGTTTCGCGGAGTGCCACGATCAGGAATCAGCGCGACGCCATCCTGCGCAGCCTGGCGATCCTGCTGGCAGGCCTGGGGGTCAGCCTTTATCTCGCGTGGCGCATCGGGCGCCAGATCACCCGGCCGATTCTGGCGCTGACCCACACGGTAAGCCGCATCGGCGAGGGGCATCTGGACGCACGGGTGGACCTGAGCGGGCAGGCCGAACTGGGGATGCTGCAACGCGGCGTCAATCACATGGCGGCCCATCTGCAGACCATGCAGGACCAGATGCAGGAGAAAATCGACCGGGCCACCGCGCGTCTGATTTATCAGGCCAGCCACGATGCGCTGACCGGGCTGATCAACCGCCGCGAATTCGAACAGCGCCTCGAGCGCGCGCTGTTGTCTGCATTGCAGCAGGGCCGGGAACATGCGTTGTGCTACATGGATCTCGACCAGTTCAAAGTGATCAACGACTCCTGCGGCCATGCCGCCGGCGACGAGTTGCTGCGCCAGCTGGCGCTGCTGCTGAAAAGCAATTTGCGCGAACGCGATACGCTGGCCCGCCTGGGGGGCGACGAATTCGCCCTGCTCCTGGAAAATTGCAGCATCCGGGATGCGCTCGAGGTCGCGGACACCTTCCGCGCTGAGGTGCAGCGCTTCCGCTTCCAATGGGGCGACCGCATCTTCTCGGTCGGCATGAGCGTGGGCATGGTGGCGATCAATCCCGACAGCGGCACCGCAGCGAGCCTGATGTCGGCCGCGGATGCAGCGTGTTATGTTGCCAAGGACCGCGGACGCAACCAGATTCACCTGTACGAGAGCCGCGACTCCGACCTGGTGCGCCATCGGGGCGAAATGCAGTGGGTGAGCCGTATCCAGCGGGCGCTGGAGGAGAGTCGGCTGCGTTTGTCGTGGCAGGAGATCCGCCGTACCGATGGCGCAGTGGAGCCTGTCCGCCATGTCGAACTGCTGTTGCGGATGATCGACGACGACGACAGCGAAATCCTGCCGATGGCATTCATTCCAGCAGCCGAGCGTTATTCCATCATGCCCGCTCTCGACAGCTGGG
>JBLMYH010000033.1:0-2643 GCA_050258175.1 Hyphomicrobiaceae bacterium | reverse complement strand
GCCCCCGCGGAGGACCCTGATGGGCCCCGGGCCGTCCGACGTTCACGACCGCGTGCTGGCAGCCATGGCGCGACCGACGATCGGCCACCTCGACCCCGCCTTCGTCGAACTGATGGAGCAGATCAAGTCCATGCTGCGCATGGCGTTCCAGACGCAGAACGCGCTGACTTTCCCGGTTTCCGCCCCGGGATCGGCGGGGATGGAAATGTGCTTCGTCAACCTGGTGGAGCCGGGCGACAAGGTCGTCGTCTGCCGCAACGGCGTGTTCGGCGGACGCATGCTGGAAAACGTCAAGCGCACCGGCGGCGTGCCGGTGATCGTCGACGACGCCTGGGGCGCGCCGGTCGATCCACAGAAGGTGCGCGCGGCCTTCCAGGCCAACCCCGACGCCAAGATCCTCGCCTTCGTCCACGCCGAGACCTCGACCGGCGCGCAATCGGACGCCGAGGCGCTGGCGAGGATCGCGCAGGAGTTCGGCGCGCTGACCATCATGGACTGCGTCACCAGCCTCGGCGGCACGCCGGTCTACCTCGACAAATGGGGCATCGACGCCGCGTATTCCGGCAGCCAGAAATGCCTGTCCTGCACCCCCGGCCTCTCGCCCGTTTCATTCTCCGAGCGGGCGATCGAGAAGATCAAGTCGCGCAAGACCCCGGTGCAGTGCTGGTTCCTCGACCTCAACCTGGTGCTCGGCTACTGGCAGTCGGCCGGCAAGCGCACCTATCACCACACCGCGCCGATCAACCCGATGTACGGCCTGCACGAAGCGCTGGTGATCCTCGAGGAAGAAGGCCTGGAAAACGCGTGGGCACGCCATCGCGCCATGCACGAAAAACTCAAGGCCGGGCTCGAGGGCATGGGACTCAAGTACGTGGTCGAGGAGTCCGCGCGCCTGCCGCAACTCAACTCGATCTACGTGCCGGAAGGCGTCGACGAGGCTGCGATCCGCGCCCGCCTGCTGAACGAATTCAACCTCGAAATCGGCGCCGGCCTCGGCGACATGGCCGGCACGATCTGGCGCATCGGCCTGATGGGCTATTCGGCCAAGCAGGAGAATGTCGATTATTGCCTGAAGGCGCTGCAGCGCTGCCTCTCCTGAACCGAACACACAGCATCAAAAAGGCGCCTGCACGGCGCCTTTCTTATCCCTGATGCGGCGGCAGGCAGTGCCACCGCAGGGCAAGTTCGCTCAAGACAGTCCCAGCCGCTGCCAGATCGTGGTGCTCGGCCCGGCCTGGTTCATGGTGTAGAAGTGCAGTCCCGGCGCGCCGCCGGCCAGCAGGCGGTCGCACAGGTCGGTCACCACGTCGAGGCCGAAGGCGCGGATCGATACCAGGTCGTCGCCGTAACTTTCCAGCTTCTTCCTCAGCCAGCGCGGGATTTCGGCACCGCAGGCATCGGAGAAGCGCGCCAACTGGACGTAGTTGCCGATCGGCATGATGCCGGGAACGATGGGAATGCTGACACCGAGCGCGCGCGCGTCCTCGACGAAGTTGAAGTAGGCGTCGGCGTTGAAGAAATACTGGGTGATCGCGGCGTCGGCGCCGGCGTCGACCTTGCGCTTGAAGTTGGCGAGGTCCTCGGTCCACGAACGCGCCTGCGGGTGGACCTCGGGGTAGGCGGCAACCTCGATCTCGAACCAGTCGCCGGTTTCCTTGCGGATGAACTCGACCAGTTCGTTGGCGTAGTTGAACTCACCGGCGTCCAGGGTACCGGAAGGCAGGTCGCCGCGCAGCGCGACCAGATGGCGGATGCCCTGGCTCTTGTATTGGTCGAGAATCTCGCGGATGTTTTCGTGCGTCGAACCGATGCACGACAGGTGCGGCGCGGCTTCCGAGCCATTGGCCTGGATCTCGCGCACGGTCTCCAGGGTGCGGTCGCGGGTGGAGCCGCCGGCGCCGAAGGTCACCGAGAAGAACTTGGGGTTGAGTTGCGCGAGCTGCTTGTGCGTCGCGCGCAGCTTCTCGGCACCGTCCGCCGTCTTGGGCGGAAAGAATTCAAAGCTGTAGGTACGTTCGGTCATGAATCAACCTCTGGGATTGGGAATGAGCGCGGACAGCGCCCAGGCGATCACGCCATAGAGGATCGCGCCGACCATTGCCGAGGCGAAGCCCTGCACTTCAAATCCGGGCAGCAGCGCACTGGCGAACCAGAACAGCAGGCCGTTCAGCACCAGGTAGAAGATGCCCAGCGTCAGCACCGTGATCGGCAGCGTAAGAAGCGTCAGCACCGGCCGCACCAGCGTGTTGATGAAGCCGAGCACCAGCGCGGCGGCGAGCGCCGTGCCGAAGCCGGCCACCTGGATCGTGGGCAACAGGTACGTCACCGCCAGCAGGGCGACGGCATTCAGGATCCACAGCAGCAGCAAACGCATGGCGCGCTCCTTTCAGGCAAGGTCGATCAATAGCGGTAGTGCTCGGCCTTGTACGGACCGGTCTTCGGCACGCCAATATACGCGGCCTGCTGGTCGGTCAGCTCGGTCAGCTGCGCGTTGAGCTTCTTCAGCTGCAGTCGCGCGACCTTCTCGTCGAGGTGCTTGGGCAGCGTGTAGACGCCGACCGGGTATTTGCCGGAATCGCGTTCCTGCCACAGCTCCATCTGCGCGATGGTCTGGTTGGCGAAGCTCGAGCTCATCACGTACGA
>JBLMYH010000032.1:0-6961 GCA_050258175.1 Hyphomicrobiaceae bacterium | reverse complement strand
GGAGCTGCTTCGCGAGTTGGCGGCCGCGGACCCAATCGGTTCCAGGCACGTTGATCAGGGCTGGTTAAGCCCGCAGGCCATGATGGAAACGCTTCAGACCTATCTCGGCAGGAAATGCGAGGAAATCACGCTGCTGAACGCTTGCCTCGCCAGTCCTTTGGTGCTGCGCCGTCCGGCTTCCGTGACCGAGGTGATCGAGCAGAAATTCCACATCGCCGCGGCGCTGAAGGCCGAGCACGAGCTGCACGATTGGGCGCTCACCGAGACCGCATGGGCGCATCCGGGTCGTCTCCGCTCCGGCCCCTTCGAATTCTCCTATGATTATCAGCGCGCCGATCTTCACGTGCGCGGGCCATCGTTTTACCAACTCGACCCCTGGGCGACGGCCAATGCGACGATCTATACGTCCTCGGGCATGGCCGCGATCTCGGCGCTGCTGCTCGCCTCCGCGCGCATCGTGCCCGAGGCGGATATCCTGGTACTGCCCGGCTCGTACACCGAAACGCTGGAGCTGATCGAAGCCCACGCCCGGCATCTGCGCCTGGTCCAGCTTGACGCCGCAGCGGGCGCACTGGCCTGTCGGGTCGGGCGGCCACGCTTGCTGCTGCTCGATTCATGCATGCCGGCCGCCGCGTTCGAGGCGACCCTTCGTTGCACCAACCCGCAGGTCGATTTGGTGATTTTCGATACGACCTGTTTCTCCAGCGGCTCCGGACGCATCCGCCGGGTTCTCGGCTGGGCGCGTCGTTGGGACATTCCCGTCGTGCTGGTGCGCAGCCATACCAAGCTCGATTCGCTCGGGGTGGAGTACGGCCGGCTCGGTTCGGCGGTTTTCGTCAGTTGCGGCCAAAGCGCTGCCAAGCGAGACGTGCCGGACCGCCTCGCAAGCGAAATGCGCAATGCCGTGCGGCTGCTCGGCGGCGCGGCGCTGCCGGCGCATTTCCCACCCTACATCGGAACGGAGGCCTACCGCGTCCTCACCGCCAAACGGGTGGCGGCCATTTTATACAACGGCAGGCGGACTGCGCGGTACTTTGCATCCGCGCTCGCCACCTCGTCGGCTGAGCTGCATTTCGTCCACGGCCTCTATGTGACGTTGGCGCCCAAGGCGATGCTCGACGAGGGACAGACGAGGCAGATCGCCGCGGACCTGTGCGAAGACCTCGGCCGGGCCGGATTGCCGTTGCGGCATGCGGGCAGCTTCGGCTTCGACTTTGCCGCGGCGGAGTGGTTCCAGGACACCATCCGCAATCGTTACCTGGTCAGGATCGCGGTCCCCGACCTGCCAACGCCGCTGTGGGATCGAACGGCACAAGCCATCATCGAATGGTGGTCGGCCCATCAGGAGCAAGCGCCCTGCCGGTATTCAGCATAGATCTTCTGAAGTGTCGGAGTCGTGCAGAACGCAGATTGGTCCCCATCTGCAGCGTTGCGCTGCGACCAAAGTTGTAGAAGCCGTGGAGCGAGGAACGAGCGAACATGATGACGCCGCCTGGCTTCACCCTGTAGACTCCGCGCATGCGGGTTGTTTTCCTTTTTGTCGTTCTCTTAGCGTGTGCCCTGATGGGCTGGGGCTTCTATACCCACCCGGAGCCTCGCCAGCTTGCCGCTGATTACTCGCAAGGGGCGCAGGCGCTGCCGGCCAAGTGAGCTGAGAGCGCCATGGACGGCGCTCTCGCCGCCAGCAACGCCGAGAGCCGACGGCGCACCAAGCGACATTTAGGGTATTTGCATGCAACCGTTCCGGCTGCCTGTGCGTTCTACCTGGCTGACTGACATAGGATGGAAATGATGCGCAGGACAATGCTGGCAATCGTTGCGGCGTTTGCGTTCAGCTTGGCGCCGGTGGCGATCGCCGCGCCGCATGGCGGCGGCGGGGTTGGCGGCGGGGGTGGCGGGGGCGGCGGTCATTTCGGCGGTGGAGGTGGTTTTGCAGGCGGAGGTGGCGGCCATTTCGGCGGCGGCGCCCCAATGGGAGGCGGCGCGCACTTTGGCGGCGCCGGTCCACACTTCGGCGGCGGCGCTCCGCAGTTCGGTGGCGGCCCGCGCTTCGGCGCTTCCCATCTTGGCGGTCCTCGCTTCGCGGGACCGCGCGTCTCACCCCACTTCGGGGCCGGCCCTCATTATGGCACCATGCATCGTTTCGCCGGCGGACCACATGTGGTCGGCCGACCCTATGCCAGGCAGTTTGCCTTTCACGGCGGTCACTACCCCCGCCATCGGTTCAGGCACGGCCGGTTTCACTACTTCTACCACGGATGGTGGTACGCGTACCCATGGTGGATCGGCGGCTACAGCGACTACGGCTACTGGTCCCGCGTATGCGCTTGGCGATGGGGATATCGCACTTACGGATGGTACCGCTGCATGGCCTATCACGGCTTCTGACGCAGGTAATCGGGCCTTGCTGCGGGTGCGTCCCCTAGAGGTCGAAGTTCGTCGGCAGCATGACGACGTCGCGTATCGTCATGCCGCGCGGCCGCGTCAGCATGAACATCACCACGTCCGCCACCTCGCTCGCGTCCAGGAGGCTTCCTGCCTCCCTGGCCTCCTTCAGCTTCTCGGGCGGCCAGTCCGCCAGCAGTGCGGTGACGACGGGCCCCGGCGAGATCGAGCCGACGCGAATGCCATGCTTGAAGACCTGGCGCCGTACCGTTTGGACAAAGCAGTTGATCGCCCACTTGGATGACGCATAGACCGGCTCCCACGGGGTCGGAAAATGGGCCGCCAGGGAGCTCGTGATGATGATGTCGCCGGTCCGGCGCGCGACCATGTGAGGCAGCACGTCGTGCACGTTCTTCATCACGACGTTGACGTTCAAGTTCAGCATCCGGTCGATCGCCCCACTATCCGCATCGACCAGGTCGCCGCCGAGATACATACCGGCATTCGCGTGCAGGATGTCGAGCTGGCCGGACCTCTCCAGGACGCGGGGCAGCAGCGTGGCGCAGTCCTTCGCGTCGAGCAGGTCGATGATCAACGGAATCGCCGCGTCGCCATGCTTGTTGCAGAGCGCCTTCAGCGCCTGTTCGTCGCGGTCGACCATGACCACGCGCGCGCCTGCCGCCAACATCGCCTCGGCGCTGGCCAGTCCGATGCCCGACGCAGCCCCGGTCACTGCGGCAACCTTGCCTTCCAACTCTCTTGCCATAGCTCTCCACCTATCTCAGGAGGTCATTCCGCAGCGCTGGTCCAAGTCAAGATTTGATAGAGAATGATGGCGCCGAAGGTTGCCGTCCCTATTCCTCCCATCGTGAAGGCGCCGAACTTGAGCGTGAGGTCGCCGGCGCCGGCCGTGAGCGCGGCGGCAACCGTGATCAGGTTTCTCGAGCTGGAGAAATCGACCTTGTTCTCCACCCAGATCCGACCGGCCATGGCAGCGATCAACCCGAACAGCACGATCGACAAGCCGCCGATCACGGGCCGCGGTATCGACAGGATCAGCGCACCGAATTTCGGCGAGAAACCCAGCAGGATGGAAACGACGGCCGCGACGGCGAACATCAGGGTCGAATAGACCTTGGTTGCCGCCATCACGCCGATGTTCTCGGCGTAGGTCGTGACCCCGGTGCCGCCGCCGAAGGCCGACACAATCGTGGCCAGGCTGTCGCCCAGGAACGCGCGCCCGAGGAAGCCGTCAAGGCTTTCGCCCGTCATCGCACCGATGGCTTTGATATGGCCGAGATTCTCGGCCACGAGAATGATCGCGACAGGCGCGATCAGGAACATCGCATCGGCATGGAAGCTCGGACGGGCAAATTCCGGCAAGCCTATCCAGGCGGCGGCGGCGAGCCGCGTAAAATCGATCGGCCTTCCCAGGGCGAGGCCGTTTGCGAGCACGCCATACAGGAGATAGCCGCCGATGCCTGCCAGCATGATCGGCAGCCTGCGCCAAATTCCCGATGTTGCGACGGCGATCAATCCGGTGAGCAGAACCGTCGACAGCCCGATCCAGGTATCGAATGGGCTGTCGCTCACCGATTTGACGGCGACGGGCGCGAGGTTGAGGCCGATCGCCGCGACCACCGCGCCTGTCACGACCGGCGGCATCAATCGCTCGACCCAGCCGACGCCGAACTGCATGACGATCAGCGCGATGACGCCGTAGAGCACGCCGGCCGCAACGATGCCGCCGAGCGCCACATCCAGATGCGGGTTCGTCCCCTGCCCCGAATAGCCGGTAGCGGCAATCACGACCGCAATGAAGGAGAAGCTGGACCCGAGATAGCTCGGCACGCGTCCTGCAACGATCACGAAGAAAATGAGCGTGCCCACGCCCGAGAACAGCAACGCCAGATTGGGGTCAAAACCCATCAGCAGCGGCGCGATGATCGTGCCACCCGCCATGGCGACGCCGTGCTGCAGACCCGAAACGATCGTCTGCCCCCAGGGCAGGCGCTCCTCCGGCATGATCACGCCCGAGGTCTTCAGTTTCCAATGCGGAAAATAGCTTTTTTGTACTTCAGGGATCTTGGCTGTCGGCATGTTCTTTCCCCGCTCCACTACGCAATGCAATCAAGCTTCCCGTCGATCCCGTCAAGCGCGCCAAGCGCTGATTTTAATTCACCGTCGCGACCTGCGGTTCTGCAACAGCGTTGCCATGCGGCAGGAGCCATCGCCACGGAGCGGGCCCTGCGCTATATTCGTTCAGCTCGCCGCTGCTGCAAAAGGAGGCCCAGGCATGAGGATACAAGGCATGAGAATACGAAGCACGAGGATGATGACCACCGCGTTCGCCCTCGGAACGGCCCTGGTGCTGTGCAACCCGGTGATGTTGAGTACCGCAGCCCATGCGCAGGGGACCAAAATCGTTCGTGCGCCGCGGGAGAGGCTGATCGTCAGGGTGCCCGTGGTGAGGCCTTACTGGGATTCCTATATCGTTCCACGATACCGCTATCGCCCTGAAGACGACCGGATCGATCCCTACGGCCCGCCCGTCGTGCCGGTGATACGCTATGGCAGTCAAGAGGTAACGGTCCCGCCCTGGTTGTGGTATTGGGGCGAATAGCGAACGGCCAACTGCATGGCGATCTCTGGGTTTAGCCGGCGTTATCCTGCCCGAGCGCTGAACAAGATTGCCTCTGCGGACGGCTATGGTCCCCTAACTGGCCGACGAGCGATCTGCGCATAAAGTGAGGCCGCCCAGCTTGGCGGCCTCGGGAGATCATGGCGCAAAACGTTATCTGAGCCCCAGGCTGCTGCAATACCAATTCTGCTGATTGCCATCCCCACCGGGTTTCAGCCCCTTCTCCATGCATTCGTTGTAAGATTTGTAGCTGCCGACGTTTCTGCATGTCGGTGAGAACATGCCGCCGCCGGAATCCGAACATCCGATCCAGGCATAGGCGGAATGTCTTGGCGCCGAACTTGTGGCCGTGGCGCTTCCGGGTGGCGCGGCATTCGCAGGGAAGATCAACAGAATTGCAACAGCAGCGAGGCCCGCAGCGAAAGGCGACGACGCTTCATGGCGTTCTCCTGTCCGATACCGATCCTGCCCGGACGCATCATAGCACTTTATGGGAAGCCCGAAATGACTCACAGGCCTGCCGCGGGTCACGCTGGCGCGTGATCCCGGCGTCGGCGATGTCTGCTATGTTCTCGTGACTGCGCCCGAGGGGCAAAGAATCCGAAGCGCTCGGCTGCTACTTTTGCTGAATACGATTGAGATAATCGATGACAGCGAGGATGCGTGTTCGCACGATGACTTCCCGCTGTCCCCGCTCCGGGTCGAGCGCGTCATACGTCGGATCGACAATGTGAGGCACGTTCATGATGGGGTTGAAGCGTTCCCCCCAAACCGGCATTGCTCGGGTGCCGTGGGCGCCAATGGCCTTCCGTCCGTCTATGATCTGGTAAACAGCGTTGGTCGGAAAGACGCCGTTGTTGTTCTTGGCCAGGGTGGTCAAATCGGGTGGCGATATCTTGAGCTGCTCGGCGACCGGTCCGTTGCCCTTCGCATCCATGCCATGGCAGCTCGCGCAGTATGACTGAAATTCCTGCTTGCCGATGTCCAGGTCTTCGGCTTGAACCGCCGCAGCAAAACCAGCGGTAAGGCCAGCAATCGTCAACCACTTCAGGCAACCGGTGATCATGTCGTGCCCCAGTTTTCGGATAAATCCTATTAGCGGCCTTCGCTTTGCCTCGGTTTGATGCAGGTCAATGGTTCGCGCCTGCTCAGCCCAGGCATTTCAGCCCGAGCCATTTGCGGTGCGGCCGGTCGTGTCATGTCCGGGTGACAACGGCAACCTCCGGCTCAAGTCTGGCCCGCTCTGTCCTTGCGGACGGTAGCGCGCTCGCTCGTGCGGCTCAACGGATTTATGCGAGAAGCAGCGCCACCTTGCCAGTGACCGTCAAACTCGGCAGCTCAACGAAGAAGCCAGGTTGCGAGGGAGAGGCCCCAGAGGACGAGCGCAACTCCGGCAGCGCGATCGAGGTGCCAGCTCGCCGGGGCAAGTTTCTCGGCAAGCATGAACAAGGAGAGCGCGGCCATCCACAGCAGGTTCATGGCGCCGAAGACGAACATCAGCCCCATCAAGGCCCAGCAGCAGCCCAGACAATAGCCGCCGTGTTGCACGCCGAGCACGAATGCAGCCAAATCGCCGTCGCGCCAATTGGCAAGAAAGAAGGGAAAGGGCGAGCGGCATTGCGTGAGGCACGCATCCTTGAACGGCGTGAATTGGAACGTGCCGGCCAACAACAGGAGCGCGATGCTTAGCGCGATGCTGGTGCTTTGCAGCGTGGGGGCGAGCAACGCTAGGCGTGAAAGAGCCACTTGGCCCGCGGCTGCAACGACGGAATATACGGCCCATACGGCGACATAGCCCAAGACGAACAAAGAGATCGCCGGGGCCGAACCAATCACAGCCATGCGCTTTCGCGCAAAACTGCCGAAGACGTCGATCGCCAGGACCGCCGTGGGCAGCATCATCGCCACCATCATGACGGTCCATATCAGGAAAGC
>JBLMYH010000031.1:0-13591 GCA_050258175.1 Hyphomicrobiaceae bacterium | reverse complement strand
GGGCTCGACCGCGAGCCCGGACAACAGGGGCCTCAACAAGGTTTGCGTATCGACGTAGACACGCGCCGAGGCCTCATAACGGTCCGGGAGGAGCATCACCCAGGTCCAGCCGACGACACACACCAGCCAGGCCATCGCCACACCCCACCAGCGACGCTGCCAAGAAGCCTTCGCATAGCCAAGAATTTGTTGTAGCAGTTGATCCATTTGCACCTTCCGCCATCAAAAAGCGCCGCTCAGGGCGGCGCAGATACGTTTCAGAACAGGCTTTCCGGCACGACCAGCACATCTCCCGGCCGCATGTCGACGTTCGCCGAGATGTCGCCGCCGCGTAGCAGATCGTCGAGGCGCACACCGAGACGCTCCTGCTTGCCGTCCACCGTCCGCAGGATGTAGGCCTTGTTGCCGGCCGCATAATCGGTCAGACCACCGACCGCAATCATCAGATCGATCAGGCTCATTTTTTCACGGTAGTTCAGCGCCTGCGGCTTCGCCGCCTCGCCCACCACGCGGATCTGCTGGTCGAACGGGCCGGTGCCGCCGGCGACGATGACGGTGACGATGGGCTCCTGGATGTACTTGCTAAGCGCCTTTTCGATATCGCGTGCCAGATGGGTGGGCGTCTTGCCCGACGCCTGGATATCCTCTACCAGGTTCATGGTCATCTTGCCGTCAGGGCGCACGGGGAAGGTGCCGGAGACATCGGGATTACGCCACACAAAGACCTGGACGGAATCGCCCGGGCCGATCAGGTAGTTCCAGTTGAAACTGCCCGTCTGCGCGGGCGCGGGCGGATAGGTCGGCGTGTTGGAGCAGCCTGCCATGGCAGCAACGGCCAGCACGACGCCCGCGCTCGCAAGATGCTTCTTGATCGTGAACATGTCCACCCTCCCTTTATATGCGTTAGTCCGCTGCCATTATGCAGTGAAATAAATTGCCGGTGTCAATACAAGCACTCCAAGCAAGTCGCAGGCCAAAATGCAGCCCTGCCGGAAGCCGCGCCAGAATGCGTTTCCCCCACCGCGCCATGACCAAGGCGTCGGCTACCCGACAACGATGTCGTAAGCCTGCCGCTTGCCGCGCTATCATGCAAACCATGAGCCTTCGTGAGATCGACAGTCTAGACACCCTGCGCCAGCATATTCGCGACTTCGCCCAGGCGCGCGCATGGGAACGCTACCATACGCCCAAGAATCTTGTCATGGCACTGAGCGTGGAAGCGGCGGAACTACTTGAACCCTTCCAGTGGCTAACGGCGGAACAGAGCCGGCAGCTCAGTCCCGAACAACATGAGGCGGTGCGCCAGGAAATCGCCGACGTGCTGATTTACCTGACCCGGCTGGCAGACCTGCTGGACATCGACCTGCTTGACGCCGCCGCCGCAAAGCTGGCGATCAACGCGCGCAAGTACCCGGTCGACAAGGCGCATGGCAATGCACTCAAATACTCAGCCTTCCAATCCGATCAAGACAGCCCAGAATGACTGACCCGTATTACAAGCACCACGTCTTTTTCTGCACCAACCAGCGCGACGACGGCGCGAAATGCTGCGGGGCCTCCGGCGGCCAGCACATGCGTGACTACCTGAAGAGCAAGGTCAAACATGCCCACCTCAATGGCGAAGGCAAGTGCCGCATCAACAGCGCCGGCTGCCTCGACCGTTGCGACGAAGGGCCCCTTCTGGTCGTTTACCCGGAAGGCGTCTGGTACACCTATGTGGACGAAGCCGACATTGACGAAATCTTCGAGGTCCATCTCAAGCAGGGGCGTATCGTCGAACGCTTGCAACTGAAGTGAGACGCTACAAGCTGCGCATCCCGGTGCCGGCCGGCAGGCTGGAAACCGTGATCGACGATCCCGAGACCGGGCGCCGCGGACTGCTGCTGGTTGCCCACCCGCACCCGCTGCACGGCGGCAGCCTGGACAACAAGGTAGTGACTACGCTGGCCAAGGCGGCCAACGAGGTAGGGTGGGTCAGCGTGCGACCGAATTTCCGCGGCGTCGGCATGAGCGACGGTGAATTCGACGCCGGCGTTGGCGAAACCGAGGACCTGCTGGCCGTTGCCCGTTTCGTCGAGGCCAGCTATCCCGACCTGCCGTGGGCGCTGGCCGGTTTCTCGTTCGGAGCCTTCGTGCAGCACCGGCTGCGCCAGGAACTCCATGCGCAGCGTCTGATCCTGGTTGCCCCCGCGGTCACCATGTACGAATTCGACCCAGTGCCCGCAGACACTGTGGTGATCTTCGGCGACGCCGACGAGCTCATCCCGTCCACGGCGATCCGCCTGTGGGCCGAGCAACAGCAACTCGCGGTGAAAGCCATCCCTGACGCCGGGCACTTTTTCCACGGCAAACTGAAGGAACTCAAACAGGCTTTCCTGGAGGCCTGTCCGTGCTGAAGGTGCGTGGCCTGACGAAAAAATACGGCGACACCGAGGTGGTGCGCGGTCTCGACCTGGATGTGCGGCGCGGCGAATGCTTCGGCCTGCTCGGCCCCAACGGTGCCGGCAAGACCACCACGCTGCGCTTGCTGCTGGGCCTGATCGAGCCCGATTCCGGCAGCATCGAGCTCGCCGGGATCGAGGTACCGCGTCACGCGCGCGAGGCACGCATGAATGTCGGCGTGGTGCCGCAGATGGACAACCTCGACCCGGATTTTTCGGTGCGCGAAAATCTGCTGGCCTACGGCCGCTATTTCGGCATGAGCAAAGCAGCCGTCGCCGCGCGCGTGCCCGAGCTGCTGGAATTCGCCGGGCTCGCCAGCAAGGCCGACGCTCAGATCGCCCAACTCTCGGGCGGCATGAAGCGGCGCCTCACGCTCGCGCGGGCACTGGTGCACGATCCCGACATTCTGTTTCTCGACGAGCCCACCACCGGACTCGACCCGCAGGCACGCCACCTCATCTGGCAGGGCCTGCGGCGATTGATCGGCGCAGGCAAGACTATCGTGCTGACCACGCACTTCATGGACGAAGCCGAACGCCTCACCGACCGCCTCGCCATCCTTGATCAGGGACGCATCGTTACCGAAGGTGCGCCACGCGCCCTGATCGAAATGCATATCGAACCGGCGGTGGTCGAAGTGTTCGGCGAGGGCCTGGCCGACTGGACCGGCAAGCACGCAGCCGGCCTGTGCGAACGTTCCGAGACGGTCGGCGAGACGCTGTTCTGCTACACCGGCAGCCCCGACGTCGTGATCGACGCGCTCAAGCACGCTCCGGCACTGCGTTACCTGCACCGCCCGTCGAACCTGGAAGACGTATTTCTCAAGCTCACCGGGCGCGACTTGAGGGATTGAACACATGAGCCATTTTTTCCGCCTGCCCCAACTGTCGGGGCGCTTCGTCCCGGTGTGGCAGCGCAACTATCTGGTATGGAAGAAACTCGCCATTCCGTCGATCCTCGGCAACCTCGCCGATCCCATGCTGTACATGCTGGGCCTGGGCTACGGCCTCGGCAGCCTGCTGCCGGACGTCGGCGGCATGCCCTACCTCACCTTCCTCGCCGCCGGTACCGTGGCCTACAGCACGATGAACGCGGCCACCTTCGAGGTGCTGTATTCGAGCTTCTCGCGCATGCACGTGCAGCGCACCTGGGACGCGATCCTCAACGCACCGCTCACACTCGACGACGTGATGCTGGGCGAACTGACCTGGGCGGCATCCAAGAGCCTTCTCTCCGGGCTGGCGATCCTGGCGGTGATCTGGGGGCTGGGCCTGTACGGCAACTTCTGGATGACGCTGTGGATCGTTCCCGTCGTCGCCCTGGTCGGGTTTTGCTTCGGCGGCATGGGGCTGGTGATGAACGCGATGTCGCCGAGCTACGACTTCTTTCTCTATTACTTCACGCTGGTGATCACGCCAATGGTGTTGCTGTGCGGCGTGTTCTTCCCGGTGTCGCAACTACCCCCGGTCGTGCAAGGCGTCTCCGCCTGGCTGCCGCTCACCCATGCCATCGACTTGGCGCGCCCGCTGGTCGTCGGTAACGTGCCTAAAAACATCGTGCTGCATATCGCGGGGCTGCTGGCCTACGGCAGTGCGGGCTACGTCATCGCGCTGGCGCTGACGCGACGGCGGCTGTTGAAATAACTAAACGCCGGCCGCCTGCTGGTCGGCGTGATAGCTGGAGCGCACCATGGGCCCGCAAGCGGCGTGCTTGAAGCCCATTGCCTGCGCTTCCTGCTCGAACCGGGCGAAGCGCTCGGGGGTGACGAAGCGCAGCACCGGCAGATGATGCTGCGACGGCTGCAGATACTGGCCGAGCGTCAGCATGTCCACATCGTGCGCGCGCAGGTCGCGCATCACCTGCAGGATCTCGTCGTCCTCCTCGCCCAGGCCCAGCATCAGGCCGGACTTGGTGGGGATATCAGGATGGCGCACCTTGAAATCCTGCAGCAGTTTCAGCGAATGCGCGTAATCCGCGCCGGGACGCGCCGCCTTGTATAGGCGCGGCACGGTCTCCAGGTTGTGGTTCATCACGTCGGGCGGGGCGTTGCCGAGCATGTCGAGCGCCTTCTCCAACCGCCCGCGGAAATCGGGGGTTAGGATTTCGATCCGCGTCGCCGGCGACGCTTCGCGCACCGCAGCAATGCACTGCGCGAAATGCTCGGCGCCGCCGTCGCGCAGGTCGTCACGGTCGACGCTGGTGATGACCACGTATTTCAGCGCCATCAGCGCGATCGTATCGGCCAGATGGCGGGGTTCGTCGACGTCCGGTGGCAGCGGCGTGCCATGGCCGACGTCGCAGAAAGGACAGCGCCGGGTGCACAGGTCGCCGAGGATCATGAAGGTGGCGGTGCCGTGGCCGAAGCATTCGCCCAGATTGGGGCACGCGGCCTCCTCGCACACCGTGTGCAGCTTCGCCTCGCGCAGGATGCCTTTCAGTCGCGCCACGTTCGGAACATTGGGCGATTTGGCACGAATCCACGACGGCAACCTCATTCTGGGTTGCGGCACGATCTTGATCGGGATGCGCGCGGTCTTGGCTGCGCCTTTGTGCTGGATGGGATCTGCCATTATGAATGTGCTCGGAACAACGGGGGGAACTTCAATTTTAAGATTTTAGCCTATGCGCTCGTCGACCCCGGCCCTGCTCGCTGTTTGGGGTGCCGCGGCCCATGCCCGCACTTCGAGCCGCGTCGATGCGGAAACCGGGTGGCGGCTGCGGATCGTCCTGGTCGACAGGCGGGGACACGTGATCGCCAGCGCTATTGGCTGGCGCGAGTTCGACCGAGTTCGACTATCCGGAAGATGGCCGAGGCGATCCGCGGATTGCTGAAAGAGTAGTCAGACTTTCACCCAGACCTGCCCTGCTTCGACTTTCACCGGGTAGGTCTTGATCGGCTCGTCGGCCGGCTCGCAGGTCGGCTGGCCGGTGGTGAGATCGAAGTAGCTGCCGTGCAGCGAGCACTTTATCTTGCCGTCCTTGATGCAGCCCAGGTACAGCGAGTAGTCCTCGTGACTGCACATCTCGTCGACAACGTAATGGGTGCCGTTGGAGTTGCACAGCAACAGCCGGCGGCCGTCGACGACGACGCGCTTCATCTGCGCCGGCTTGAGTTCATCGGCGGCGGCAATGGCGACGAATTCACTCATCACTTGACCCTTGCGACAGCCTTGCCGGAATCCAGCACGGCGCGGATTTGCGTGGCCGCGTCGGCCACGCTCGCCGCCTTGCCCACATGGTGCAGGATGATCGAGCCTGCCAGCACCAGCGAATCGTAGGTCGCACCCTTGTCACCTTTCAGCGCGAGGATGCCGGCCTCGGCGGCGGCGTGCGCGGTCGCCTTGATATCGATCGCGGCAACGATCTCGTCCTCGCCCGCTTCGGCGGCAACCGCGCCGGGCAATTGCACGGCACGCACCGGCTGGTCGATACCCAAGGCCATCGGGTCGACCGTCGCCTCGATTTCGGCGCCGCGCTCGTGGTAATGGAAATACTTGCCGGGCTGGCGCAGGCTGGGGATCACCCCGCCCTCGACGCCGCGCACGATGCAGGCGGTATCGAAGCCGGCCTCGCGGGCGAGGTCGGCGTACACGGGCGGATAGGGCTTGTGCACGTAGCCGGTGACGAAATGGGTCCGCTTCCTGCCGGCGATCGGCTTGGACAGCACCTCCACCGTGGTCAGCACCTGGCGCTTGATCATCTGCGCGCGCAACGGGGTAAGGTTGTGCAGACCAGGATTGGATTGCTCCTGGTCAAGATAGGTCCAGCCGGTGGCCGGGTCGGCGAGGCGCGCAGCGGCCTCGGCAGGCGACAGGTCCACCGGCACGCCGGCGGCCTCCAGGACGTGGCGTGCCGTCACACCGTATTTGGGGCCGACCTTGTCGAGACCATGGCTCACCACATGCACGCCGAACTCGGCCAGCAGCGGTCCGAGGAAGGGCGCAGCCGGCAGGCAACGGTTGTAGCCGTCATAGGGATCACCGATATCGACCACTTCGTCGACCTCGGCGGTGACGCGGCGGGTGGTTTCCAGCACCGCGTCGAGCACGCCGCGGTTTTCGTCCATCGTCTCGCGCTTCATCCGCAGGGCAATGAAGTAGATGCCGACTTGCACCGGGTCAATATTGTTGTCGATGATGGCCTTGGTGCCCAGATGCGCCTCGGTGCGGCTGATATCCTTGGACAGGTCCGGTCCGGTGGCGATGCGCTGGATGATCGAACGCATCAGAAGCTTGGGATCGGATGGCAGGGTGTCGGTGCTCATGAATAACTCCATTAGAAGTTATAAGAATACTTATAACCCAGTAAATCAGTCAAGAATAGATCGTGGCGAGCAAGCTGCTTGCAAGCACCGGCCCGGCCTCCGCAAGGGACAGTTTCACGCCGAGATCACGACATTGCGTCACCCGCATCCCGGCGTAGCCGCAGGGATTGATGGCGGCAAACGGGCCCAGGTCCATGTCGACGTTGAGCGCCAGCCCATGGTAGGTGCAGCCGTGCCTGACGCGCAGACCGAGCGCCGCGATTTTCGCGCCGCCGACATATACGCCGGGCGCGCCGGGAAGCCGAGCGGCGGGCACGCCATGCGCGGCCAGCAGGTCGATCACCGCCTGCTCCATGCGTGTCACCAGTTCGCGAATGCCGTAGCCACGCCGCCGCAGGTCGACCAGCACGTAGGCCACCACCTGTCCCGGACCATGATAGGTGATCTGCCCCCCACGGTCGATCTGCACGACGGGAATGTCCGGCGTACCGAGCAGATGTTCGGGCTTGCCGGCCTGGCCCTGTGTGTAGACGGGCGGATGCTCCAGCAACCAGATCTCATCCGCCGTATCGGCGGTGCGCCGCGCGGTAAAATCCTGCATCGCCTGCCAGGTCGGTTCGTACGCGACCCGGCCCAGGTAACGCACCAGCGCCTTTTCACCGCTCACCGTCTAGGGCTCTCTCTCACAGCGCCATCTTCACCCACGGATGCGCGGTGATTTCTCGATACAGCGCGTCAAGTTGCGCCCTGGACGTGGCGCGCACCACGCAGGTCACCGACAGGTAGTTGCCGCTGCTGGACACGCGCATCTCGACGGTCTCGGCCTTGAAATCAGGCGCGTGGCGCAATACCAGTTCGACCATGGTCTGCGCAAAGTCGTCGCGGCGCTCGCCCATGATCTTGATGGGAAAGTCGGTAGGAAACTGCAGCAGGCTCTCCTGTTCGCTCATGACCGCATCACCTCTTGCTTGTAGGCCTGATACAGCGCATCCATCCGCATTGCCAGCGGCCCCGGCACGCCGGTGCCGACTGGCACGCCGTCCAGCTTCACGATCGCCATGATTTCCTTGGTGGACGAAGTCATCCAGAGTTCGTCGGCATCGCGCACCTCGGCCTCCGCTATCGCCCGCACCTCGTGCGGAATGCCATGCGCAGCGGCGAGTTCCTGCACCACGTGGTAGGTGATGCCGGCGAGCATCAGGCTGGATGGCGGCGGCACCCGCAGCACGCCATCCTTCACGACGACGATGTTGCTCGCCGTCCCTTCTGTCAGAAAACCGTCGCGCAGCATCACGGTCTCCGCGCAGTCGGCGTCCACCGACTGCTGGCGCAGCAGGATGTGGGCCAGCAGCGAAATCGCCTTGATGTCGCAGCGCAGCCAGCGGTTGTCGGCCGCGCTGACGGCGCAGACGCCAGCCGCCTTCTGCTCGGGCGTCGCGGTCACCAGTGGCTGTGCAAACATGAACACGGTCGGCGGCACACCCTGAGGGAAAGCATGGTCGCGCGGTGCGACACCACGCGTCACCTGGATGTAGACCGACTGGTCGGCGAAGTCCTGCAGCGCAACCAACTGCAGGATGCGTTCAGCCCACTCGGCAATCCGGTGCGGATTGGCCAGACGGATCCCGTCGAGACTGGCCTGCAGGCGGCGCAGGTGTTCGTCGAGCCGGAACGGTTTCCTCGAATACACAGGCACCAGTTCGTAGACGCCGTCGCCGAAGACAAAGCCGCGGTCGAGCACCGGGACCTTCGCCTCCGCGAGCGGCATGAACTGGCCGTTCAGGTAGACGCTCATTTTGCGAACAGCAGCCGGAGCGAATCCCAGCCGCGGCCGAAGATGCCGGCCACGCCGACGTCTTGCAGCGCGACCAGCGGGTAATCGCCGAGCAGCTGACCATCGAGCGTCAGGCGCAGGGTACCCAGGCGCTGCCCCCTGTTCACCGGGGCCACGACGGGTTGCTGGGTGATGACTTCCGCCTTGACGCGGGTTGCGCTGCCCCGCGGCACCAGCATGTGGAAATCCTCGATGAATCCCATGCCGACCGACTGGCGATCGCCCCGGTAGACCGTGACTACCTTGACTGCCTTCTGTGCCCGATAAAGCGGCACGCTGTCGAAATTCTCGAAACCGTAATTCAGCAGCTTCAGGGCATCCTGCGTGCGTAGCGCGTCCGAACGCGCACCCAGCACCACCGCGAGACGGCGCTGGTCGCCGCGCTGCGCCGAGGCTGCCATGCAATAGCCGGCCTGCGGCGTATGCCCGACCTTGAGGCCGGTCACGGTGCCATCGCGCCACAGCAGGCGATTGCCGTTGTAGTACGTGATGCCCTTGAAGGCCAGTTCCTTCTCGCTGAAGAATGCCAGCCGGTCCGGGAAATCGCGTGCCAGCGCAGTTCCGAGCAGGGCGAGATCGTGTGCGCTCGATTCATGGCCCGACACGCTCAATCCGGTCGCGTTCATGAAGCGGGTCTTGGTCATGCCCAGCCGCTTGGCCTCAAGGTTCATGCGCGCGACGAACGCCGCCTCGCTGCCAGCAGTCGCCGTCACCAGCGTGAGCGTCGCGTCGCTGGCCGACTCCACCAGCATCCCCCGCAGCAGCGTGTCAACCCGCACTTTTTCACCCGGCTTGAGGAAAATGCGCGCGCCGTCGGCCTGCGCCGCAGCCGGCGGCACCGTGACCATGTCGCCCAGACCCAACTTGTTCTTGCGGAGGTCGCCAAACAGCACATAGGCCGTCATCATCTGCGTCAACGAAGCGGGTGCCAGCGGCAGGTCGGCCTGACTGGCCGCCAGTTCGCGCCCACTCGCCTGATCGATGACAATCCAGGCGCGCGACGAAATGGCGGGCGGAGCCGCCCACACCGTTGCGGAAAAGAGCAGCGTCAACCCCAGCCAGAAGATTTTCATGTTCAACCTTTAATCAATCGCGTCTGACCAAGACTGCATTCAGGTCGAGACGTTCCCGCACCCTCTCGCGATCCGACTGCGCCGCGTCGTCGCTGGAATACGGGCCAAGCTGCACGCGATGGAGCCCTCCCTCGAGCACCACGCGGGTCTGGCTGGCGTCGATATCGAGCTGGCGTTTCAGGCGATCGCGCAACTGCTGCGCATTGTCAGCGCGTGAAAATGCACCCACCTGCAGGTAGATTCCGTCCTGCGGCGCCTTGCCCTGCGTGTCGTAGCTATCGGGGTCGATGCTTTCCACCCGCACCCGCGCGCTTCCCCGCCGCAGGTAGCCCAATTTGTAGGCGGCGGTATACGACAGATCGATGATGCGTTTGCTGTGGAACGGCCCGCGATCGTTGATGCGCACGATCACCGACTTGCCGTTGTCGAGCGACGTGACCCGCGCGTAACTCGGAATCGGCAGGGTCGGATGCGCCGCAGTCATGGCGTACATGTCATACGGCTCGCCCGAGGATGTTTTCTTGCCCTGGAAGCGACGGCCATACCACGACGCCAGGCCTTCCTCGCTGTAGGGCTGGCGCGTCGTCTGCGGCGTGTAGGTGGTGCCGAGCGCGACATAGCTGCGGTTGGCGGAGGGCAGCAGCGCTTCCTTGTGCGGCACGGCGTCGGGGACCGCGTCCAGATTCGCCGGAGGATTGGCCTCCGGGCCATCGTCGAGATAATAGCCGCCGCCTTTGGGCGCAGTGGACGCCTGTTTTGCGGGCGGGGCGCTGGCACAACCACCGAGAGCCAGCGCCAGGATTGCGATGCCGAGGAGCGATTTGGTTTTCATGGCACTTATTTTAACGCGTCATGATTTGTTGAGTTGGCGATGCGTCGCCACGCTCATCAGGATACCCATTCCCAGCAACAGCGTGACCAGCGCCGTGCCACCGTAGCTCATCAGCGGCAGCGGGACGCCGACCACCGGCAGAATCCCCGATACCATGCCCATGTTGACGAACGCATAGGTAAATAGATTGAGGCTCAGGGTGGCCGCCATCAGCCGCCCGAACAGCGTCGGCGCCCGCGCGGCGATGACCAGGCCGCGCGCGACGATGGCCAGATACAGGCCGACCAGCAGGATCGCGCCGGCGTAGCCGAATTCCTCGCCGAACACTGCATAGATGAAATCGGTGGTGCGCTCGGGGATGAAGTCGAGCTGGTTTTGCGTGCCCTGCATCCAGCCCTTGCCGAACAGCCCGCCGGAACCGATTGCGATGGTCGACTGGATGATGTGGTAGCCGGCGCCCAGCGGGTCGGACGAGGGGTCAAGCAGCATCAGGACGCGGCGCTGCTGATAGTCGTGCATCAGGCCCCACACGACGGGCAGGCTCGCAGCCCCCAGGGTGGCCCCCCCGAGGATCACTTTCCACGGCAAACCGGCAAAGAACAGCAGGTAGAACCCTGATGCACCAAGCATCATCGCCGTACCCAGATCAGGCTGACGCAGGATCAGCAGGAAGGGCACCAGCAGCAGGACGCCGCCAACCAGAAAATGCTTGGCGCGCAGTACCGCCTCATTACGATGGAAATACCAGGCCAGCATCAGCGGCAGCGCCAGCTTCAACAGTTCTGACGGCTGGAACGCAAACCCCAGGTTCAGCCAGCGGCGTGCGCCATTGCGGACTTCGCCGAACAGCGCGACGCCGACCAGCAGCACCACGCCCGCCACATAGAGCGGAGGTCCCACCTTGGACAGCAGGTGCGGCGGCACGTTGGCCATCATCACCATCAGCGCCAGCGCCAGCCCGATATTGACGAGGTGGCCGCTGATGCGCACCGGGCTTTGCCCCGAGGCGCTCGTCACCACGGCCAGGCTGATGCCAAGCACCAGCAGCACCAGCGTCAGCAGGATGCCGTCCACATGGCGCAGGCCGCGCAGAATCCAGTGGCTAGTCCGAGGCATCGCTTCCCTCCAGTTTCATGTTGCCGGGACGTTTCCCGGTCAGGTAATAGTCGAACACCGCGCGCGCGATCGGCGCCGCGGTGGAGCCGCCGTGCCCGCCGTTCTCGACCATCACGGCCACCACGATGGTCGGCTTCTCAGCCGGGGCATAGGCGATGAACAGCGCGTGGTCTCGATTCTGCCGGGATAGACGTTTGGCGTCGTAGCGGGCGCCCTGCTTGATCCCGACCACTTGCGCAGTACCGGTCTTGCCGGCAATCGTGTACGGGGCACCGGCGGCAGCGGCGGCGGCCGTGCCACCCGGTCGCATCGCATCCATCATGCCCTGCCGGATCACCGCAAGATTCTCGGGATTGATCGTCAGCTGTCCCTGCACCGCGACAGGCTGCGGCTGCCAGACATGGGTCAGTGGGTCGCGCACCGCCTGCACCAGGCGCGGCTCGATCCGTTTGCCGCCATTGGCAAGCATGGCGGTCGCGGTCGCCAACTGCAGCGGGGTGGTCAGATGGTAGCCCTGGCCAATGCCGGCAATCACGGTCTCGCCGGGATACCACTCCTTCTTCCAGCGCCGCTGCTTCCACTCCCGCGAAGGCAGCAGGCCCGCCGATTCGCCATCCAGATCAATGCCGGTTTTCTCGCCAAAGCTGAATTTCGACAGATAGTCGTGCATGCGGTCGATCCCCATGTCGACCGCAAGCTTGTAGAAGTAGGTATCGCACGACTGCGCGATGGCCCGGCGCATGTCGACGAGTCCGTGGCCGCCGTGCTTCCAGTCGCGGAACTGGTGGCTGCTGTTGGGCAGCGTGAAATAACCGGGGTCGACCGTGATGTCGGCCGGTTTGCGCACGCCCAGTTCCAGTCCAGCCAGCCCCATGAAGGGCTTGATCGTCGAGCCCGGCGGGTATATGCCGCGCAGCACCCGGTTCACCATCGGCCGCTCGGGCGAATCGTTGAGCGCTTTCCAGGTTTCCGGATCGATGCCGTCGACGAACAGGTTGGGATCGAACCCGGGCTTGCTCACGAGTGCCAGCACGCCGCCGGTATTGGGGTCGAGCGCCACCAGCCCGCCGGTGTAGTCGCCGAATGCGTGCTCGGCGACCTCCTGCAGCCCCTCATCGAGATACAGGCGCAGATCCTTGCCCGGCACCGGCGGGATCCGCGACAGCGCGCGCACCGCACGCCCGCTGGCGTCGGTCTCCATCTGGTCGAAGCCGGTGCGGCCATGCAGCAGGGTTTCGTAACTCTGCTCCAGTCCGGTCTTGCCGATGTGGGCCGTACCGCGGTAGTTCTGCTCGCGCCCGGACTCGCGCAGTTCCTTGAGGTCGCGGTCGTTGATCCGGCCGATAAACCCGACCACGTGCGCCATGCCGGATCCGGCCAGATAGTTGCGAAACAGCCGCGCCTTCACTTGCATTCCCGGCAGGCGATAGCGGTTGGCCGCGAGTATCGCCACCTCCTCGTCGGTCAGCTTGCTTTTCAGCGGCACCGTCTCGAACTCGCGCGATTCGGCGAGCAGCCGCCGGAAACGTCGTAGTTCGCCCGGCGTGATCTCGATCAGCTTGCTCACCTCGGCCAGCGTGGCGTCCAGATCGTGTGGCTGCGCCCGCGCCAGTTCAAGTGTATAGGCCGAGTAGTTCTCGGCCAGGATGCGGCCTTTCCGGTCCAGGATCAGTCCGCGATTGGGTGCGACGGGCACCAGTGAAATGCGGTTGTTGTCCGCGCGCTGGACGTAGTACTCATTCTGCATGATCTGCAGATAAAACCCGCGCCCCAGCAGTGCGGTCGCGAGGAGCACAACGAAGGCCGCGCCGACCTTCAGCCGCCCCTGAAAGCGGGTCAGTTCGCGATCCAGATTCTTCAGCGGTGTGGCTAGCGGCATGCCCGGCTCATGCCCGATCCTGGGCGCCCTTGCCATGCCACAGGCGCACGAACAAGGCGGCCAGATACCACAGCCCGGTACTGCCCAGCACCGGGATCAGGATGCTCAGCCCGGCCGGCGGATTGACCGCCAGCCAGCCAACCAGCAGCAC